>JBEGTN010000540.1:0-7958 GCA_041179405.1 Verrucomicrobiota bacterium | reverse complement strand
GACACGGGGTCGGTTTACTTGATTATACCTCAGCACGTCCAATTTCAGCTCGGCCTTGAGGCAATTTCAGAAAAAGAAGTCACCTTGGCTGATGATTCGAAGCGCATGGTGCCCTATGTTGGCCCACTTGAGGTTCGATTCAAAAACCGAGTCGCATTTACGGGTGCAATCGTGATGGGAGAGCAAGTTCTCTTGGGTGCCATTCCTATGGAGGACATGGATTTGATTGTCATACCACACCTTCGCACGGTTGATATTAATCCGCTGAACCCAAACTACGCCGCAGCTTTGGCAAAATAGGCCCTTTGCGCCGCTACCTTTTCGACACGCTGCGCAGCGCCCGCACCGCCACCGCCGTGCTGGAGCCCACCATGAGCAGCGCCGCCGCCACCGGGTGTAGCCAACCCGCCGCCGCCAGCGCCATGCCCGCCAGATTGTAGCCCGCCGCAAACCGTAGATTACCCCGAACCCCCGACACCACGCGGCGTGCCACCCGGACCGCTTCGGGCAACATCCGCAGGTCGTCCCCTGCACACGTCGCCATCGCCGCCGCCCGCGCCATGTCGCTGCCTCCCCTCACCGCCAGCGCCGCCGCCGACACTCCCATCGCGGCCGCGTCGTTCAACCCGTCGCCGGCGAACAAAACCGTGCGCCCCTCCCGTCCCAGCGCCTCCACCCGCGCCTGCTTTTGCGCGGGCGACAAACCGCCGCGCACCGGCACGCCCAATCCCTCGGGAGGATGCGCGTCGCCCGTGAGCACTTCCACTTCGATTCCCTCCTTCCTTAATCGCTCAAAAGTATCAACTATCCCGATACGCCAGCGTTCCCCCAGCGTCACCGTCGCCGCGTGGTTTCCATCCACCGTCACCACCACTTGCTTGCCCTCCTCCTGGCGCGGTGATCCGGCCAGCGCCCAGTCCGGCTCTCCCACGCGCAAGACCCGCCCGATCCCCTGCTCCACCCACCTGGCCTCCACTCCCCGTCCCGCCTCCACCCGCGTTTCCAGCTTTTCCAAGCATCTCCCGCCGCCCTCCGCCGCCAAGGCGCGTGCCACCGGATGCTCCAGCCCCGCCTCCGCGTCCGCCACGGCGGACTTCAACCAGTCCCGCCGCTCCTCGCTTTGCCAAGCCGGGGCAAACTCCCAGCCCGCCACCACGAGCGCCGACTCGGAAAGGGTGCCGGTTTTATCAAAGCACACCGTGTCCACCCGGGCCAGCGTATCCAAAAAATCCCCGCTGCGGGCCACGATGCCCAGCCGGGCCAGACTCGCCAGCCCGCCCCACACCGCCACGGGCGTCGCCAAGCCCATCGCGCAGGGACATGCGACCAGCAACACCGCCATCGCGTTGAACAAGGCCCGCTCCCACGGCCCCGCCCAGCACCACCCCGCGAAAGTCAGCACACTCACGCCGACGACCACCGGCAAAAACCACCCGATCAGCCGGTCCGCCTGCTCCTGAAGACGCGACGGCACCAGCCGCGCCGCCGTCACCGCCGCCAGCACCGCATCCAGCCGCCGCCCGCCGCCGCCCGCGCGCACCGCGACGACCAGGCGTCCGTCGAGCGCCTGTGTGCCCGCCCACACCCGCGCGCCCGGCCCGCGCGCCACCGGCCGCCACTCGCCCGTCATTGCCGCCTCCTCCACATACGAGTTTCCCTCTAAAATCTCGCCGTCCACGCAGATCGCGCCACCGGGCGGCACCACCACTTTTTCCCCGCCGGACAAGGTCGCCACCGCCCGCGACTCCAAACGCCCGTCGGCGGTCAGGACCAGCGCCCGGTCGTAGCGTTCCGCCGTTTCCGCCACCGCCCGCAAGGCCGCCACCCGGCTGCGCGCACCGAGCATCTTGCCCAGCGTGTGAACCACCACCAGCACCGCCACCACCTCGTAATAGATCGAGCCCGTCCCCGTCAGCGTGCTCACCAACGAGCCCGCCAGCGCCCCGACCAGCGTGACCAAAAACAACAGGTCGATCGTCACCCGTCGCTCACGCACCGCCGCCCAGGCCTGCCCCATCAAATCACGTCCGAGAAAAACCAGCACCGCAAACGCGCTCGCCGCCAAGCCGCCATGCACCAGCCAATACGCCGCGCCCTGCGCCGGCGTCAGATTGACCGCGAGGCTGAACACCATCGCCTGCGCCGCCACCGCCACCCCGATGCCGATCCGCAGCCACGCCCCATCCAGCATCCGCTGATCCGCCTGCAATCCCGGTTCGTTCGGCGAACTCCCCTCCCCTTTTTCCGAAACGTTCACGGCTTCACCTCAAACCGGAAGGGCGCGAACACCATCTCGCCCGTGAGCCGCACTTGCGCCCAGATCACATAGCGTCCGGGCTGCGGGATCATCAGGTCGAAATTCAACTCGGGCCGGGTCGCGTCCGGTCGCCTCGCCTGCTCTTCCGCCCGGGGATGCAAATGGGCGAACCCGGTCCGTCCGATGTCGAAGGCAACCAAGTGCGCGTAGGCGTCCATCACCGGTTCGAGCGGCACCTCGCCGCCGGCCACCGTGGACCGCACCGCGAAACGCAAGGTCGTCGGCTGCCCGGCGCGGATGCCGTCCGCCGCCCCCGGCGTGATGTTGAAAACCCACTGACCGACGCTTGCCGACCAGGTTTCCGTCGTGCCGCCCGTATCCCGCCCCTTGCCGCCCGCACCCGGCGCCTCGTAATCGGCAAAGGCATACAATCCACGGCCGGTCGCCGCCGGAGTGAAATCCGCGAACACTCGATAAACACCTCCAATTTTCGGCACATGGGTAAACCGCCATTCACCAGGCCGCGAGCCCGGCTCCGGATGGAGATGTTGATAGTCCGCCAAAGTTTGATCCACCACCAGCAGGTGCAGTTTTTGGGTATGCACCGTGAGCAGATCTTCCGGCCCGATGGGTTTGCCGCCGACGGTGGCAAGATTGAGCAACCACTCGTTCGCGCCCGCCCCTCGATCCAGTCGCAGCGTGACGGGTGAACGCGCCGCCACCACGGGGATGAACTGGGGCCGCGAGGGGTCGCACATCTCCAAGGCGCCTTTTCCCTCCACGCGAAAATCCATGTGGTGCAAATTGGTTCCCGTCGGAAGAAGACGGAACAAAACATAAATCGCCACGGCCGCCACCGTGAGCCAGCCCACATAGCGCCAGTTGACCTGCGCGTGCTCGTCCCGTTCTGGTTTGGCGCCCATCGGTTCAGCGCCTCATCTTCTGCACGAACTCATCGGGCGACCACCCGGAGCCGTCCGCCCGCCAGACGATACGTCCCTGCTCATTAACCAAAAGCGTCGCCAGCGTGTGCTTCAAAATGGACTCGTCCCGCGTCGCTTCAGTCAGCACGCCGAACTGGGTAAGCAGGTCCTTGATGGCTCGCTCCGGTCCGGTGAGAAACGAGAAGTTGCCCGTGTCGATGCCGCGTGACTGGGCGTAAGCCTTGAGGATGCCCGGGGTATCATACTCGGGGTCCAGCGTGATCGAGACGAGTTCCAGATTTGTGACCCCCGCCGCCTTCGCCGCCGCCTGGGTCGCCATCATTTTCAAGGTCGAGGTCGGGCACATCGTCGCCACCGGGCAGCGCGAGAAAATGAAGTTCAACATGATCTGCTTGCCGCGAAACTTCGCCGCCGACACGACCGCCCCATCCTGATTATAGAGCGCGAAGTCCGGCAGGTTTTCCCCGATCTCCCGGTAGGCACCACGCCCCCGGATGCTCGTGTCCTGCCGCAGCGAACCCGCCGCCTCCGCCACCACTGCCTGCGCGGTGGCGTCTTCGAACCACACTTTTTCAAGACTGAACCGACCGCCCTCCTCCTCGACCAGCACGGCGCGAAGCTTCACGCCTTCCTTTGCCAGCGCCAGGTCTCCGGCATTGACGAAAAACTCCATCGTCATTCGCGACATGAAACCAGGGACCTCATCGTGATCCACGAGCAACGCGCCACGCTCCTTGAGCACCGCGACCACCCGGCCGGTGATCGGATGGCGTTTCGAATCCTGCTCCTTGGCGACTTCGACCGCCACGTTTCCCTGGTCCATAGGTTTACACCCGCCAAGACCGCCGGCTAAAGCCAGCGTGGCGACAAAAACAGAGAGGAATCCGGACATTCTGAACATGTTCACACCGTTCCGCCGTGGAGAAACATTTGTCAAAGGCATTGCGACCTTCAGCTTCTTCCCTTCAGTCCCGCGTTTCACACTACTCATGGCATCGACCTCATCCACCACCCGCACCTCCGCCTACCGGCCCGCTCTGGCCTGGTTTTCGTTGCTTGGCTCGGTCTGGGTGTTCGGCGTGGTGACGCTGGGCGCGTTCACCACCAGCATCGGCGCGGGTATGGCGTTCCCCGACTGGCCCCTCTCGAATGGATCGCTTAACCCGGAGGGCTGGTTGACGAATATCGCGATGTTTGCCGAGCACTCGCATCGGTTGTTCGGCTCGGTCATGGGAATGATCTCTATCGGGCTCGCATTTTGGCTCTGGAAAACAGAATCCCGGCGCTGGCTGCGAAATCTCGGTTGGACCGCACTCGTAATCGTGATCATCCAAGGCATTTTAGGAGGAAAAAGAGTGCTGCTCGACTCCATCGAAGTGCCTGGTTTCGAGATGTCGCTCGGTCAAATGCTGCGTATCCCGCACGGCGTGCTGGCGCAGATGTTTGTGTGTATCCTTTTCGCCATCACGGCGAGTCTCTCGCGACGCTGGAGCACCATCCCCGTGACATCACAAACTGACGCAGGCCACCGCGCGAGTGTCTTTACTCCAGCCCTGCGCCGCCTTGCCCTCACCGCCACCGCCCTCGTATGGGTGCAATTGGTGGTGGCCGCCGTGATGCGGCACAACCAGGCCGGACTGGCGATCCCGACCTTCCCGTTTACCCCCGAGGGCGGGCTGGTGCCTTCGACCTGGGATTTCCGTGTGGGCATCCATTTCACCCATCGTGTCATGGCCCTCGTTTTGGCGTGCGTGTTGCCCTGTTTGATCGTCTCGGTGTGGCGCTCGCCGGCCGCGACGCGCGGGTATAAACAAAGCGCCGGTGTGCTGCTTGGCTTGCTGGTTTTACAAGTCTCGCTCGGCATTGGCTCGGTATGGAGCGGACGTGATCCCGCCTATACCACCGCACATGTAATCGTAGGTGCCTGCCTGCTGGCGCTGACGTTCGCCCTTACATGGTGGATTCACCGTGATGTCCTGGCCGGCGGAGGAAACCAACCATGAGCGATACATTAACCACGAGCACGCAAGAAGCTCTCGCACCTGCGCGATTCGGAGACTACTTGGAGCTCACCAAACCGAGGCTGAGTTTCCTTTCCGTAGTCACCACCTTGGTCGGCTACGCAGCGGTGCGGCCGGGCTGGCATCCAGCGGAGTTTTTCTACCTCTGCGCCGGCACCTGTGCCTGCGCCGGCGGTGTCGCGGCCGTAAACCAGTGGATGGAGAGCGACACCGACGCACGCATGGCGCGCACCGCAGACCGCCCCATCCCGACCGGCAAGGTCGCGCCGGGCTCCGCCTTCATCCTCGGCTGGGGCCTGTGCGCGATCGGACTCGGATTGCTATTTGGAGGGGTAAACGGCCTCGCCGCTACCTTCGCGCTCGCGACCATCGTGAGCTACCTCGCGCTCTACACGCCGGCCAAGCGAGTCTCCCGCTGGTCCACCGAGCTCGGTGCGGTGGCGGGTGCCCTGCCGCCGCTCATCGGCTGGGCGGCTGGAGAGGGTGGAGCGTTTCATGTAGGAGTGTTAGGCTGGATTCTATTCGGTATCCTTCTCACCTGGCAGATCCCCCATTTCATGGCCGTGGCCTGGACCTACCGGCACGACTACGCCGCCGTTAACTTCCCCATGCTCCCCGTTCGCGATCCCGATGGGGCGCAAGTGGCTCGATGGTCGCTTATCAACACGGTGGCGTTGATCGTGCTGTGCTTGTTACCCTACGCGCTGGGGCTCACAGGCATTATCTACGCCGTTGTCACCGCCGGGCTGGGGTTGTGGTTTCTCTTTCGTGCCATTGCTTTCACCCGCCCGAGCACCCGCGATGCGCAGGCCCGGAAGCTGTTTTTCACCTCGATAGGCTGGCTGCCGCTCCAACTCGGAATACTGGTGATCGACAGGCTTGTTTTGAATAGCTGACCAATAAAAAATGAACGCGCGCAGCTACATGGCATGACAATATCAGACATACCTCCTATTAACGCGGCGTTGAACGCCCTCGCCACCGTGTTGATTTCCGCTGGTTTTGTATTTATCAAACGGGGAAATAAAAAGGCCCATCGCGCCTGCATGTTCACGGCGGGAATCGTCTCGGCGGTTTTTCTTGTTGGTTATCTCACCCACAAATACCTCAAGGGCGCGACCCTCGGACCCGGCGAAGCGGTCCACACAAAATTCGGCGGCACCGGCGTCATCGCAGTGGTGTATTACATAATGTTAATCAGCCACATACTGCTTGCGATCAGCATCGCCTATCTCGTGCCGCGAACCTTTGCCTATGCCTTCAAAGGTGACTTCGTTAGCCATAAACGCTGGGCTAAATTCACTTTTCCTATCTGGTATTACGTCAGTGTGACCGGCGTGCTGGTCTACTTTTTCCTCTATCAATGGTGGCCTTCAAAATGAAGGTGGCAGTTCACATAACACACCTAAAAAGAATAAGTTAGCTGTAGGCTATAAAATTCTCGGGGGCCTTAATTTTCGCTGCCGGTGTCGTCCGGCCTTATAAAATAAGTTGGCCGGTCGCCTACCCCTAAGCGACCGGCCATTTGTTTTCTAGGTTACCCCAAAATGTCCCCGCTATGCGGGAACACGGCTAAGCTGCAATCTGTGCTTTTAAAGGTCAACTCATTTTATCGATTATTTTTAAAATCTCTCACGGCATGCCATGCATTCTTCGAACCGATATACGTCCCTCACCTCGGATCGCCTGGGCCGATGGCAATTACTGCATATTTCCAGGCACTTTTACTCTTCTCTTTCGGCCTATTCCTCAAAGAATTATTTTAGAGCAATGTCCGCAGCCAACTTGGCCCGATTCGCGCTAGAAAGAGTATACATAATCAACCAGACGAGCCGCCAGCTCATTAATCCTTCCGATTTTTTCCTATGCAACTCACCCTCCCGATCTCTTTCCTCATGGGGCAGACACCCATGGAGCTTTTTGTTCACGGCGGCATCATCATGTGGCCGATTCTGCTGGTTTCGTTTGTGGCGGTCACCGCGGTGGTCGAGCGCGTTTTGTTCATGGTAACGGAGAGCACCCGCCGCCAGCCGGCGGTGGTGGAGCAGATGCTGGCCAAGGTTGAGGAAGGCGATGCGGAGGGCGCGGTGAAGATCGGCGCTCCCAGCAAGGACTACGTGGCCCGCGTGCTGGTTTACGCCCTGACCCACCGGGATCACTCCCTGACCAACGCCTTCACCCGTGCGGCCAACCAGGAGCTCAACCGCTTCCAGCGCGGCATCGCGGTGCTCGACACCTGCATCACGATCTCGCCCTTGCTGGGCCTCCTCGGCACCGTCACCGGCATGATGAGCACCTTCGGCGCCTTGGGCGAAGGCGACATCGGAGCCAACGCCGGCAAGATCACCGGCGGCGTGGGTGAGGCACTCATCGCCACCGCCACCGGCCTGGCCATCGCCATCGTCGGCCTGCTCCCTTACAATATCCTTAACACCCGGGTCGAAGAGGCCCGCCACAACATCACCGACGCGGCCAACGCCCTCGAACTCACGATGAAGAAGGAAGCCCACGGCCGCAGCTGAGCGCCCGCGCCGACCGCCCTCCTCCTCCCGCTCGCTCGCAACTCCCAGCCCGCACCCGCACCATGGCAGGTTCATCCGGTGGCACAGGCCCAGGCGGCATGAAGAAGGCCCGCATCGAGATCATTCCCTTGATCGATGTGATCTTTTTCCTGCTCGCGACTTTTGTCCTGTTCACGCTCTCCCTGAACAAGATCCAGTCCGTGCCGGTCAACCT
>JBEGTN010000539.1:0-7933 GCA_041179405.1 Verrucomicrobiota bacterium | reverse complement strand
ACCGCCAAGCCCGCCTTCGCCGGCGTCTTCGCGCATCTCGCGCCGCATATGGCTGAACTCGACCGTTTCCTGCGCGGGTAGTTGGCCTCGTTTGAACCCGAGATCCGCTCGATGGCCGACTACTGCATCGACACCTCGGGCAAACGCATCCGCCCGGCGCTGGTGTTTTTCAGCGGCTGGCAACCGGGGGCGGCGGTTTCGCCCGCGCTGGTGCAGGTCGCGGCGGTGGTGGAGCTGGTCCACCTCGCCACGCTGGTCCACGACGACATCATGGACGAGGCGGCGTTGCGACGCAGCCGGCCCACGGCGGCGAAAAAATATGGTCCCGAGGCGGCGGTGCTGCTCGGCGACGCGCTCTTCGCGCACGCGCTCCACCTCGCGGCGCGTTTTCCCACCACCGAGGTCTGTGCGGCGGTGAGCGACTCGACGCGCAAGGTCTGCGCCGGTGAGATCGTGCAAACCCTGCGCCGTCGCAGCACGGCCATCACGCGAGCCGACTACGACCGCGTAATCGACTTGAAAACGGCCGAGCTCTTCCGCGTTTCGTGCTCCCTCGGCGCGCGGCTGGGCGGCCATGGCGATGCGTTCGCGGATGATGCGGCGTGCTTCGGGCGCTCGCTTGGCATCGCCTACCAGATTTACGATGATCTGGCTGATTTTTTCGGTCGCGAAACTCGCATCGGCAAGACCCTCGGCACCGATCTGGCGAGCGGCAAACTTACGCTGCCCCTCTTGTTTTTGCGTGATCGCCTCCCGGAGGCCGGGCGGGCCGAGCTCGAGGCCGAGCTGGAGGGCCGCCGTCCTCCACGGTTGGCGCAACGGCTGGCCGAGATGGAGGAATTCGCGGTGTTCGGCGCGGTGCGCGCGGAGATCGAGGAAGAGCTGGCCCGGGCCGAGGCGGCGCTGGCCCGGCACCCCGGCCTGCCGCCCTGCGAACACCTGGGTGCGCTCCCGCTGGTGTTGCGCGCGCAGGTGGCGGCGTTGCGATGAACGCGTCCGCCGCGAAAAATAACGGCGAGATTGCCGCGGTGCCCCCGGGTTGTTAGCTCGCGGCATGGAAAAAAACCGGCTGGAGGCGTTTAGCGATGGGGTGATCGCGATCATCATCACGATCATGGTGCTGGAATTAAAGCCGCCCGCGACGGCGCACGGACTGGAAGGCTTGAAAGAGTTGATACCGGTGTTCCTGAGCTACGTTTTGAGCTTTATCTACGTCGGCATCTATTGGAACAACCACCACCATCTGCTGCACTCGACGGAAAAGGTCACCGGCGGGATCATGTGGGCGAATCTGCACCTGCTTTTCTGGCTTTCCCTCTTTCCATTTGCGACCGCCTGGGTCGGGGAGGACCACCACGAGCCGGCACCTACGGCAGTTTATGCCTTTGTGCTGATGATGGCCGGTGTGGCCTACTACATCCTCGAACGCTGCATCATCCGGCAACAAGGCCCCGGCTCCCTGCTCGCCGCTGCGGTGGGTAATCGCTGGAAGGAAAATCTCTCGCCCCTGTGCTACCTGGCGGGCATCCCGCTCGCGTTCGTCAGCCCCTATATCTCGCACGCCCTTTTTATCTTTGTGGCCGTGCTCTGGCTCGTGCCGGATCGCCGGATCGAGGCGGCGTTGAGCGAACGCGAACAAAGCCCCCCGCCGGCGGCGTGACGCACAACCCCGCGCGGAGTCCACGCACCCGGTTGCACGGCGTCTTGCCAGCGCGGTTTTTTGCGTCAACGTGATCGACCGCCGTCATGTTTAACCTGGCCAAAACACTTACGCCCACCGCTTCGGACATTGCTGTGGAGCGACGCCAAGAGGCGGGCGCGGATTTGATCCTCGTGCATCGGGTGCAGGCCGGCGAAGTGGAGTGTTTCGAGGTCTTGATCACCAAGTATCGCGAGCGCATCTGGGGCATCATCTACCACATGACCTCGAATCGGGAGGACGCCGCCGATCTCACGCAGGACACCTTCATCAAGGCCTTCCAATCCATCAACCGCTTCCAGGGTCAGTCCGCGTTTTTCACCTGGCTCTACCGCATCGCGGTGAACTCCACCCTCAACCACCTCCAAAAGGCCAAGCTGCGGCGCTTTTTCAGTCTGGAGAAAATCCGCGACGAAGAACCTGCGGGCGCCTTGCTCGATCAACTCGCCGACCCCGGAAACACCTCCGACCGCGCGGCCTGCCTGAGTGAACTTCAGCAAAAATTGAACGAGGCGATGCAGAAACTGTCTATCAACCATCGCACTGTGGTCACATTATTCGAAATCGACGGGCTGTCCCACGAAGAAATCGCCGAGGTGGTGGGCTGCTCCGTCGGCACTGTTCGTTCCCGGTTGCACTACGCCAAGCAACAATTGCAGGCGGACTTACAGATTTACTTAAACGCCTAATCAACGTCGATGACATCAGACCAACCATCCCGCGCCAAACCCACCTTGGAAGACCTGCTTCGTGTGAAGAAGGCGGAGCGTCCCGACGCCGCCTTCTGGCAGGATTTCGAGCGCGGGATGCATAAAAAGCAGCTGGCCGCGATCATCGAACCCAAGCCCTGGTGGCTGGGTTTGTCGATTTTGAGCCGCAAGTTCGGTCCGCTGGGCATTCCAGTCTCGGCTGGTGCGGCGGCGATGCTGGCCTTGGTCGTGATGCGCGTCTCGCCCGTGGGTAGTTTGGCGCAACTCGGATCGAGTTCCACCCCGGAGCCGGTGGCCGAGCAGGTGTCCCCTGCCGCTGCGTTCGCTCCCTCGCCGGCGACTGCGACGGTGGGTGCCGCATTGCCCCCGGTGTATGCTTCGCTGCCTTCATCGCCGGCAAAGGCTCCAGCCGTCTCCCTGGCGGAGCGCTCCTTAACGTCGAACCCCGCCAAGTCTGCACTGGTGGCCACCTTCGCATCTGCGCAGCCGAAGTCGGCCTACCCGGCGACCAATGACTCGCCCGGCCGCGCACTCACCCCTTCGACGCCGTCTGCGGCCGCGTTTGCAACGACTGCTCACGTGGCGTCCAAGCAATCCTCCGGATCGGCTGCGCCCGCGTCCGAGCAGGCGCTCGCGGAGGCGAATAGTGCCGCGTTTGCCTTGGCGGCGGAAGACTACCCGTCCGACAAAGCAGAGCTTAATCAGCGTCAGGCCCGACTGCTTTCCAACGCGACGGAACTCGAAGAAGGCAAATCCCTCGTCAACGTGCGCGAGCGCGTGCTGCACCGTCTCGCCGATGACGAAGCCCGCTATGCCTCGATCAGTCGCGTGGGCGTGAATGCGGACCGGCTCTCGTTGAAGTTCTAAAGATTCGGCCACCCGCGCCCAAAATCAGGCTCATAAAAACCGTTCGGTTGTCGCCCATCCCATCGTTAATCATCGATTGACGAGATGTCGTGGACGCGGCGAGCGTGCTCTCCTCATGGTGCATCAAGAAACCCTGCCCATCGCCACTCGCCGTCCCGGTCTGCTCGAATGCACCGAGGCCGTCGCCGCCGTGGTGACACGCAGCGGGATCAAGACCGGGCTGGCCCACGTATTTTGCCAGCACACCAGCGCCTCGCTCGTGATCATGGAAAACGCCGATCCCAGCGCGCGCCGCGATCTGGAGGCGTGGCTGGAGCGACTGGTGCCTGCCGACGACCCGCGCTTCACGCACACGCAGGAAGGCCCGGACGACATGCCGAGCCACATCAAGATGGCGCTGACCCGCACGAGCGAAACGATCCCCGTCGGCACCGGCGGCCGCCTCCTGCTCGGCACCTGGCAAGGCGTGTTTCTTTGGGAGCACCGCACCACCCCGCACACCCGCCGCCTGGTGGTGACGGTGACGGGGGAGTGAGGTTGGCAGAATCGGGCCTCGCCGTCGTCCTCACCCTTCGCGCGGATGGTTCGACACCAGACGATGGAGGAGTGCGTTGATCGTGCCGGTGGCGGCACCCAGCATGGCGAAGATAAGGAGCATCCGGGGATCTGCCGCGTAAGCAAAGAACCCTCCGATCAAACACCCGGCACACAGGCCACTGAGCGTCATGAGCCCCCAAGCACGTCTGCTGCGAGGATCGAGCCCGTGTCGGTAGCGCCAGTGCATGAAACAGGCGTGGGCAAGGCTCGGTAAACCGGCAAAAAAGTAGCCGTAAAAAATACAGATGTAGATCAAGCCGAACTCGGTTGTATTTTGTTCGATCAGCGCCACGCCAGAGGCCAGGAGCACGCTGGCGATCAAGACAGGAGCGAAAAGGTTCAGGGCGAAACGAGCGCGGTGTTGCATATGCGTTTTGGGATAAGGTTGATGGGCTGAAATTTCAGACTTGGTCGCGCCAGCGGGCGACCAGCTCACGGGCAGCTCCGGGCCCAACGCGGGTGAACGCGCGAAGTAGAATGTGGACGATCTGGCCGGTGCCACCGGGGAGGATGATTTTCATGACGGGAAAATCGCAAAGGGAGGAACCGCTAAAGGCCGCTAAAGTGCGCTCAACCGAACCGTCTAAACTCAGCTTCTGATGGAGCGAAAAGTGCGAACTTTAGCGGTTTTAATATGGTTTGATTCAGAGGTGCGGGATGACCGGCAATCTCGGGGGGCGAGGCGTCTCCGGTTCGGCGTGGGCGGTGCCCTTGCGACGCATTTTATCGAAGTTGAACATGTTGAAGAAATGCATCCCGCCGAGGACAAGCAGGACGACTCCCAGCTTCGTGCTCACGAATTCGAAGGCCTCCTGAGCGTCGGTGGGTTTGGTGCCGTAGCGCAGGGCGAAGGTGATGAAGCCGATGTTGATGAGATAAAAGCCGACCACGAGCAGGTGGTTCACGGCGTCGGCCATGGGCTCGCTGCCGCGAAAGGCCTGCACGAGGAAGATGCGCCCGTTGCGGTGCAGGGTGCGTGCGACCCAGACGGTCAGCGCGACGCTGACCAGCAGATAGACAAGATAGCAGGTGACGGTGATGTTCATGGTGTTTGTTTTATTTGTTATTTCAGTAATAACAGAAATTATACGGCAAAAAAAGGCACCTACTCGGCGAGCTTAAAGATCGAGTCGCCCAGTTTGGCGAGACGGCGGAGGTTCTTGGGCGTGAGTTTGGCGGCGCGTTCTCCCCAGGCGTCGGTGAGCTCGATAAACTCGAGCATGGCCTCGAGACGTTCGTCGAGTTCTGGGAGTTGGACGGATTCGGCGGCCTTGGCCTCGGCGACACACTCGCGGAGGATTGCGAGGGTGGGATCGAGTTCGCGCCGCTTGCGCTCGCGGAGGATTACACGAAACAGCTCCCATACGTCGGTGGACGTCTCGAAATGATCGCGACGGTCGCCCAGGTTTTGATTGGCGCGAACGAGGCCCCAGGCCTGGAGTTCCTTGAGTCCGACGCTCACGTTCGAACGGGCGATGGCGAGCGTCTCGGCGATCTCGTCGGCCGGGAGCGGCTTGGGCGAGAGGTAAAGAAGGGCGTGAATCTGCGCGACCGAACGGTTGATGCCCCAACGCGTGCCCATCTCGCCCCAGTGGACGATAAACTTTTGGGCGGTGGCGGGGAGATTCATAATTTCTGTTATTTCTGAAATATCGGGTTAGCACAAGCCAAAAATCCAAAACGAGGCTTCGGGTTTGGCAGGCGAGGCGCGGATCTATTCACCCAACGACGTGTTACCCGCGCCCATCTCAGTAAGTCTTGTCCAAGCCCGTGGCTTTGCGCTGCGAGCGCTCGGCTTGGTCGAGCCGCATGGGAGCGTGGCGGCGGCGCTGGCGCATCATGGCTATGTGCAGATAGACCCGATCAATGTCTGCGGGCGGATGCATGATCTCATTTTGCGCTCGCGGGTGGCGGGATATCGGGAGGGCGATTTGATGCGGTTCTTGCACGGAGCGGACGAAGACGAGAAACCGCACGGGCCGGAGATTCGCACCGCCTTCGAGCATCATCTGCCGTCCACCGGGATTCTGGTGGCGCTGGAAGCGGAGGCGTGGCCGCACCTGCACCAGGCGATGCGCGAACGGGCGCGCCGGACGAGCGCCTGGTCGGGCAAGTTGACCGCGCGCGAGGCGGAGCTGGCGAAACGCATCCTCGCCGCGCTGAGCGAACGTGGGCCTCTCGGTTCGGATGCGGTGGAGGATGAGCGACGGGCGGGTCGCAGCGTCTGGGGCGCGGCGACGCTGGTGAAGGCCACGTTGCAAAAACTATTTTTCCACGGGCGAGTGCTCATCGCACGGCGCGAGGGCGGACGGCGGCTCTACGATCTGCCCGAGCGGGTGTTGCCGGCGGCGGTGCTGGCGCGGGCGGGATCGAAACCGGAGGACTCGGCGCGTTGGGAGGCCTTGCTAAAGTTGCGGCAACGACGGCTGACGGCGCTCAAACGCGGAGAACTGGCGGCGGTGGCGGACTTGGTGCGGCCGGTGCGGATCGAGGGCGCGGCTGGATTGGTGTATTGCCTGCGGACGGATGAGTCGGCGCTGGAGTCGGCGGCCGAAGCGACCGGAGCCACTTCGAGGCCGCGTCTGCTCGCACCGCTCGATCCCCTGATCTACGACCGGGGTCTTACGCGAAAGTTGTGGGATTTTGAATACACCTGGGAGGTTTATACGCCACCGGAAAAGCGACGGCGCGGCTACTACGCGTTGCCCTTGCTCTCGGGCGCGGAGCTGGCAGGGCATGTCGATCCGAAGGCGGATCGAAAAGGCGGGCGGCTGTCGGTCGTGGGTCGCGAGGCACGACGCGGACACGCCGACCCGGCGAAGGCGGCAACGGCGGAGCTGGCGGTGTTTCTCGGGCTGCGGGCGTAGGGATGATGGCGAGGAAGGACGCCGCGCCGAGGCGCGGCGTCGAAAGCGGAGCCGAGGCTCCGCACTCCAAAATCAGGCGGGCCGACCTACTTTTTCGCGGCGGCGGTGATGCCGCCGGGGAGGCAGGCGCCGCAGCCTTGGGCGAAGAAGTCGTTGCCCTTGTCGTCCACGAGGATGAAGGCGGGGAAGTCCTCCACCTCGATCTTCCAGACCGCCTCCATGCCGAGCTCGGCGTATTCGAGCAGCTCGACTTTTTTGATATTCTCCTTCGCCAGGATGGCAGCCGGGCCGCCTATGCTGCCGAGGTAGAAGCCGCCGTGTTTATGGCAGGCGTCGGTGACGGCCTTGGAGCGGTTGCCCTTGGCCAGCATGATGAGGCTGCCGCCGAGCGACTGGAAGAGATCGACGTAGCTATCCATGCGGCCGGCTGTAGTGGGCCCGAAACTACCGGACGCGTAGCCGGCGGGAGTCTTGGCGGGACCGGCGTAGTAAACGGGGTGGTTTTTCACGTAGTCGGGCAGGCCGAGGCCGGCGTCCACGCGCTCCTTGAGCTTGGCGTGGGCGATGTCGCGGGCGACGACGAGCGGACCGGTGAGGAGCACGCGCGTGGTGGTGGGGTGCTTGGAGAGTTCGGCGAGGATGGCGGGCATCGGCTGGTTGAGGTCGATGCGCACGGATTTGTCGTCCTTGATCTGGCGCTGCCCGGGGGCGAGGAAGCGGCCGGGGTTGGTCTCGAGTTGTTCAAGGAAGATGCCGTCCTTGGTGATCTTGCCCTTCACGTTGCGGTCGGCGGAGCAGGAAACGCCCATGCCGATGGGCAACGACGCGCCGTGGCGGGGCAGGCGAATGACGCGCACATCGAGGGCAAAATACTTGCCGCCAAACTGGGCGCCGATGCCGGTGTTGCGCGCGATCTGGAGAATCTTGCCCTCCCATTCGAGATCGCGGAAAGCGCGGCCGTGTTCGTCGCCGGTGGTGGGGAGTGCGTCGTAGTATTTCGTGGAGGCGAGCTTGAGCGTCTTCATCGTGGCCTCGGCGGAGGTGCCGCCGATGACGAAGGCGAGATGGTAGGGCGGGCAGGCGGAGGTGCCGAGGTAGCCGAGTTTGTCGGCGACAAATTTCTCCAAACCGGTCGGCGTGAGCACGGCGCGGGTTTCCTGAAAGAGGAACATCTTGTTGGCCGAGCCGCCGCC
>JBEGTN010000538.1:0-3722 GCA_041179405.1 Verrucomicrobiota bacterium | reverse complement strand
GATCGTGCCGTCTGAAAAAGTGACGGTGGCCGATGTGGTGGCCCCGGAGCGGATCATATCGCCGGGCTTGGGCGCGAGAGCGCCGGAGCTAAGGATAACCTGGGTAGGGATCTCAATCCCTGGAGAAAAAGAAGCCCCGCTCCTTAAAAACCAGAGGCAGGCAAACAGAAGCACGCACGCCGCGAACGAACCGAAGGCGAATGCCGGCCGAAGTAATGCAAACCGAGATTCAGCCCAACGCTTCATCATATACAGTGATGTTAACCGAACGCGGCTTCGCGCTTCGTGTGATGCAGGGCCGCCCATGTCTGCGAGAACACGCCCCTTCAACACGCCTTCTTGCTCGCCGCGGATGACGGCGAGCACGGATTGTTTCACGCGATCGTTGGCGGAAGCGTCGCTGAGCGCGATGCGGAGCGCGCTTGCCATTTGCGCCTGTCGCAGAAGTTGACGGCGTTGCTGCGGTTCGCGCTCCAGCTCCACTTCGACGCGTTGCCTGTCGTCGGGCGAAAGCGTATTTTCCAAATACGCGATAAGGTCGTTCTCGGTCAGCATGGCTGGCCTCCCTTGAGTTTGGCCTCGATGCATTCGTGGAGTTGGGCGCGCACGCGAAAGAGCGAGACACGCACCCAGACGAGACTGCGTTTGAGCCGCGTGGCGATGGTTTCGGTCGTGTGGTCGTCGCGGTATTTGAGGGTGACAAGTTCGCGGAGCGGACCCTCGAGTTTCGCAAGGCAATCCTGCAGATGTTCGACTTCGGCGAAGCCTGCGTGCTCCGACGCGGTGCCGTCCCATTCGGTGATCTGCCAAGCCGTGAATTTATCCTGCTGAACCCGTTCGCGCGCGAAGCGCTGAACCTCGGCACGCAACAAATTCCAAGCGATGGCGCGCACCCATGCACGGAAGGACGATCCGGGCTTGAACTCGTGCAGATGCTGAAACGCGAAAACAAACGTATCGTGCGCCACTTCATCCACGAGGTGCGACACAGGGGCCTTGAGCGCGAGAAAAGTGCGGATGTGCGGCAGATGCGCATCAATCAACTTGGCAAACGCATCGTGGTCGCCCGCCTGAGCGGCAATCGACAGCGCTGCATCGTGATCGGACGTGTGCGCAAGGTTTGTCATGTCACTTATAGAATAGCGTGAGAATGCAGAATGTTACAGAAATTGTGACAATACTTTGCCATCGTCATGAGGCGACTATCATGAGCCTTAAAAAGCCTATTTCCAAATAGTTGAGCGACAAAGCCCGATACGCCGTCTGCTTCCGGGCTGATTCGGTTCATTCACGACTTCGCTATATTTTTCCACAAAAAAGCCGCCGGCATAAACGCCGGCGGCTTTTGTTTTCCAACGAGGGCGTTACTTCACCTCGTATCAGGCAAAAATCTCTTCCGGTTTGAAGAAGCGGGCGATTTCGATGAGGCCGTTGGCCTCGCTATCGGAGGCGTGCACCACGTTCTTCATCATCTCGGTGCCGAAGTCGCCGCGGATCGTGCCCTTGGGGGCCTTGCGGGAATCGGTCGGGCCGAGGAGATCGCGCACCTTGGCCACGATGCCTTCGCCACGCAGCGCCAGCACGATGACTGGACGCGAGCTCATGAACGTCTCGATCTCGGGGTAAAACGGCTTGTCGGCCACGTGCGCATAGTGCTCGCGCAGTTGGGCGGCGGTGAGGCGCGTCATCTTGCAGCCAACGATCTCGAAACCGGCTTTTTCAAAGCGGTCCACGACGTTGCCCACATGTTTTTGGTCCATGCAATCAGGCTTACAGATGATTAGAGTTTTCTGCATAAGGGGTAAAAAGTAAGGGGCCGCCCCCCGTCATGGGAAGTCTCTTTTGCGTGGTTCGGTTTTTCGGGCTTCCGCCGCCGCCGCCCCGGCCGCCAGCGCCTCTTTCATTTCCGCAACTCCGCCCACAGTCGCTCCGCCAGCGCCAGCCCCGACAAGGCCGCGCCCTCCACCCGTGGTCCGCCAAATGCGTCACCCGCGAAACCCAGCCTGAGCTCCGGCAGCCATACGCAGGGTTCGGCATGGGTCGCCAGCGCGTGGGCGAATTTCCAGCGGTGCAACGTAACCGAGGCGATGCCCGCGCCGATGAGTTGCTCTGCTTCGCCACGAACGAGTTCGAGCACCTCGGCCTCGCCGAGTCCGTAGTGACGCGCGGAAAACTCCGCCGACAAATGCAGGGTCACCGCCGCCACCAGGGGCGACACGCCTTTGCGCTGGTTGTCCGCCGCCCAACGCACGTCGCCGTCCGTCTTGGTCACGCCGTCCGCCGGCAGGCCCGAGGGACCGCTCAACGTGACCAACAACGCGAGGCACGGGCTGTAAGTTAATTTCGCCAATCCTGCCGCCAGCTCCGCCGGCAACTCCACGTTGCCCGCCACCAGCAAGGCGAGGCTCTGCGGCACCGGCGCGGTCAGCACCACCCGCGCCGCGCAGATGTAGCCGTGGTTCTCCACCTCGATGCACCAGCGTTCGCCGACGCGGCTGATTTTGGCGACCTTGTGATCGCGCTTCACGTCGATGCCGTCGGCCAGAGCCTTCGCCACCGCCGTCATGCTGGGGCGTCCGATAAATCTCCGGTGCGCGCTCTCCGGCCAGGGCGTCACCACGCCGGACGCCTGCCAGCCCGCCACCCAGGGTTCGAAAAGCGGATCTTTCACCGTGAAATATTGCGCACCCTGGTCGAACACCGCGTCGCCCACCCGCTTCGTCGCGAGTCGTCCGCCCAAGCCCCGGCTTTTTTCCAACACCATGACATGCGCGCCGGCGGTGTGCAGGGCTTTGGCCGCGATCAAACCCGCCATGCCCGCCCCGATGATGACCGTAGTGTTATCCATGAAAAAACGCCTAAGGAGCACAGCCCGTCAGTTCACGCAACGCATCGTCCACCTTTTCGTGCCTGAAACGATAACCCGAATCCATCAACACCCCCGGACGCACCCGCTGGCTGGCCAGCATGGCCTCATCCGCCATTTCGCCCAGCGCCAGCCGCAAGGCCCACGCCGGCGCAGGCAGGAAGGCAGGCCGGTGCAGCGCCCGGCCAAGCGCCCTGGCAAACTCCGCGTTTCGCACCGGTGCAGGCGACACCGCGTTCATCGCGCCGCGCACACTCCCGGTTAACAAAGCATGTCCGATCGCGCCGGTCAGGTCGTTGATCGAGATCCAAGACCACCACTGGTTGCCGCTGCCCAAGGGTCCGCCCAGTCCGGCGCGAAACAAGGGCAACATCTTCGCCAAGGCCCCGCCCGCCGGACTCAAAACCACCCCGGTGCGCAGAGAGACCCGCCGCGTGCCACAGGCATCCAGCGCGGCCCACGCCGCCTCCCAGGCCGCCGTCACGTCCGCCAAATAGCCCGTGCCCAAGGGCGCCGTCTCGTCCAACCAGCCGTCGCCGCCTTCGCCGTAGTAGCCTGTCGCCGAACCTCCGATGACCACCCGGGGCGGCTCCGCGCGCGCCGCCAGTTTTTGCGCCAGCAGGAGGGTGCCGGCCACCCGGCTCTCGCGGATCACGCGTTTGCGCGCCTGCGTCCAGCGTCCCTCCGCGATGCCGGCCCCGGCCAGATGCACCACCGCGTCGATGCGACCCGCCGCGCCTAAATCCAGCAGACCTCGCTCCGGGTTCCAAAACACTTCGTCCGCCGTCCGCGCCGGCCGGCGCACCAGCCGCAGCACTTCGTGTCCTTGCGTGCTAAGAAACGGCACCAGCGCCCG
>JBEGTN010000537.1:0-3568 GCA_041179405.1 Verrucomicrobiota bacterium | reverse complement strand
TTTTTACCATCCCGTAAAGCGGGAACACGGAGACACAGAGACCTCACAAAGACCGAACCAAGGAAGTCACGCTCAGTCGCGTTCCCTTTCCGACCTTTGTGAGCCCTTCGTGTCTCTGCGTCTTTGTGGTGAATCTTCGCTCCGAGACTTCGATCTCTTTTCCCCAGACCCGCCATCTCGAGTGCGTCATCACCCTGCGGAAGGCGTAACCCCAGAAACGGCAGTTCAAACCGACCGCGGATTACGCGGATTACACGGATAAAACAGGATACAGAAGGAAACCAGTCGCCCGGACAAGTCTCCTGGCGGGTGAGTCACGGATATTCCGTAATTTTCTGATATCCGCGTTCATCCGCGTAATCCGCAGTTTCCATCGCCGGTTTTAGGTTGAATGGATCGTGGCCGACCGTGGCGCGGCTGTGCCTGCCGCGCGCGGCCGAGTGTGGGAGGTGATCAGACCGGGCCGGGTGCCGCAGGCACGATCAGGCCCATCTCGAAGGCGACGCGCGTGAGATCGGCGGCGTTGCGGGCGGAGAGCTTCGACATGAGGTTGTGGCGGTGGTTCTCCGCCGTCTTGACGCTTATGCCAAGGAGGCTGGCGACCTCCTTGTTGGGGCGGCCTCCGGCGACCAGTTGCAGGACTTCGCGTTCACGCGCGGTGAGGCTGGAGACGCCCTGCGGCTGCGCATGTTTTTGGAGCGAGAGCTGCACGGCCTGCGTGATGGCTGCGCCGAAAAACGGCCGGCCGGCCGAGACCGTCGCAATGGCCTGAAGGAGGGTTTCAAACGGGGCGTTTTTTTCCACCATTCCGGTCGCGCCCGCCTCGAGGGCTTCGCGCACGATGGCGGGTTCGTGATGGCTGCTGAAGACGAGGATATGCGTCTTCGAGCCCGCCTGGCGAAGCTGGCGGAGGGCTTCGAGCCCGCTGGTGCCGGGCAGGCCGAGATCGAGCACGAGCAAGTCCGGCTTCAGCCGGAGGCAGTCGCGCACGGCGACCTCGCCGTCGCCGGTTTCGCCGACGATCCGGTAGGTGTTCAGCATTTCCAGGTGGCGGCGCAGAAGCCCGCGAATCGCCTCATGGTCCTCAGCAAGATAAATGGACACGGACTTGGACGAGAGGTTGGCTGGCATGGGGTGGGATGCAAGCTGAGGACCGCCCAAGCGAATGCAAGGACGGGACAGACGGAGCAGGCACTCTCCTTTGGCTCGGCGGTGCTGCGGGCGATGTGCCGTCCCGGTCGTCAAATGCAGCTACGTGACGACCGGCCTCGTATTTCAGATCGCCAGGCCCCGTGGGGTTGCTCCCGGTTGGGTCGCCCGGTGAATGCAGTGGGATCAAAAGCTCAGTTTGCCTGAAGCTCCGCGCTTGTTGAGAGTTCGGTCGTGGAATCCAAAATCGTCACCGTCACCGGCATTTCCAACCGCGAGTTTATCGAGCGCTACGCTGCGCCGGGGCGTGTCGGCTTGTGCGGCGGCACGACGCGCGTGGACGTGGCCATCCGCGCCGCGCAGCGGCATCTGCACGCCGAACGCCGCTGGAGCAATTGGTCGCACGCGTTTCTGTTCGAGGGGCGGCGCATTGACGGACAGCACTGGGTTTTGGAATCCGACATCCAGATTCTGCGAAAAAACATCCAGATCGGCGCGCAGGAGAACCGGGCGGATAAATACTTCGATGAGAAAATGTTTCCCACTCTCGCCGTCCTTGATTTCGGCCTGAGCGAAACGCAGGCCGCCACGTTGTTGTGCGAGGGGCTGGATCTGGTGGCGAACCACGAGCGTTATTCCCTCCGTGAATTACTCGGCACGCTGGCGGTGATCAAAAAGCCGGAGTTGCGCGCCCAGGAAAACCGGCTGGCGCAGAAGCGCTCGGTCTATTGCTCGGCGTTTGTGCGGCGCTTGTTTGAGCGGCTGGAAATGGATCTGGTGCCTGGAGTGGCGGGCAAAAACACGGCGCCGGAGGACATCGCCGGTTCGCCCTTGCCGCATACGAAATATCTGCTCCTGCGCGAAATACCGGAAATGAAGTCCGTGGTGCTCGCAAAAAAAATCAAAACCCGCATCCGCGCCCGGCTGGCGAAGATCAAGCGGCGCTGAAAACAGCATCTAGCGGCCCCATTAGCTCGATTGGCACCGGACGGGCAGACCCTATTAAACTCGCCATGATCTTTGGTTAACCGGAGCATGGTGATACCCCATGAGTTTCAGTCCCGCCCGAGTTTCTGGCCGTTTGAAGGCCCGTCTTTCTGCGTTTTACCTTCTGCTCGCCGCGTTTTTGCCCGCTTCGGCTGCGGCTGCCGAGGTTTATGCCGATTGGGTAAAGGCATATCTGGCCGATCTTCCTGCTCAAGGTTCGCCTCTGGCGGATCCAGACGGCGACGGGGTGGTTAATCTCGTCGAGTATGCCTTTGGCTCCGATCCACGAGTCGGCGACGGTGTCGGGAATGGCGTTATCTCTTCGCTGGCTTCGACCGGAGCAGGCGTATTCACCGTGGAGATACTCGAGCGCGCCGGTCGCCGGCCGGGTATGCAGATTGACGTCGATATTTCGGCCGATCTGACGACCTGGCTGCGACCTTCGTGGCAGCGCAGTCTCGCCGCTTCCGCAGTCGGCGACCTCGCCGGCTCCGTTCGCGAGACATTTACCGCCACCCTGCCTGCGAGGACCAACTGGTTTACCCGCACCACGGTGTCCGTCCTGGATACGGCTCAAGAAACCGCCAACTACTACGTCTCGCCTTCCGGCGATGACCTTAACCCCGGCACCTTCCTCGCCCCCTTCGCCACCATCAAGAAGGCGACCGACCTCGTTGTCGCTGGTCAGCTCATCTACATTCGCGGCGGCACCTACCTCTCGGTGGACAAGATCTCCCTCACCAGGACCGGCACCGCCGCGAGCCCCATCCGCATCCGCGCCTATCCGGGCGAGCATCCCGTCCTCGACGTCTCCGCCACCGCCGGCACGAGCCAGGACGCCATCTCGATCAGCGGCAGCTTTTATCAACTTTACGGACTCGAGATTGTAGGCAGCGCCCACAACTCGGTTAAAATCTCGGGCAACGACAACGTCGTTGAAAACTGCATCAGCCGCGCCGCCCGCAACACCGGGTTTCACATCACCGGAGGCACCGCCGCCACGACTTATCCCGCGCGCAATCTCTACCTCAACTGCGATTCCATCCGTAGTTTTGACGCACCGATCGGGGGCAATGCCGACGGTTTTTCCGCCAAGTGGAACCTCGGTCCGGGCAATGTATTTCGGGGCTGTCGCGCCATCGAAAACTCCGACGACGGCTGGGATCTCTGGATGGGTGATGGCAGCGTGCTCATCGACCGATGCTGGGCCGTGCGCAACGGCATCAATGTCTGGAACAGCGCCACCTTTAATGGCAACGGCCAGGGCTTTAAACTCGGAGGCAACAACGTCGGCGCACCCCACCGTCTCGTGCGCGGTCTTTCGTGGGGTAATAAATCCTACGGTGTCGATCAGAACAACAATCCCACCGGTCTCACCGTGGATAACACCGTCTGCTGGAGCAACGCCTCCGGCGCCATCAACCTCAATCAC
>JBEGTN010000536.1:0-2666 GCA_041179405.1 Verrucomicrobiota bacterium | reverse complement strand
AAGCACTTACTGGGGTGTTTATAATACCGGGGGTGAGACAACTGTGGGTATTGGCTTACAGAATTATGCCGAATCATGCAGAAGCATGCGGCGTATCGGCGTGGGAGAACGCTTAAACGAGTCGTTTTGAGACTGGCACGCCTTGTGGCGGTCTAAGTCAGCGTTCGCCGCGCAGGTGCTCGATGTAGAATGCTGCGGCTTGTGAACGGCGCACGAGACCGAGTTTGCTGAACAGCGCGGTGAAATTGTTTTTGATCGTCTTCTCGGCGAGGTCGAATTCGGAGGCGATTTCCTTGTTGGTTTTACCCTCGGCCAGAAGGGCCAGCATGCGCCGCTCGTTGGTGGAAACGTTTCCTGAGGCGACGGGGACGACGCCGCGCATGGTGCGCATGAGCGAAGCGGTAACGGCGGTGTCGAGCGCCTCGCCACCGGCGGCGACCTCGATGATGGAGCGAACGAGTTCCTCGCCATTGATGTCTTTCAGAAGGTATCCGGAGGCGCCGGCGCGAATCGCGTCGGCAATCAGGTTGTCGTCGATCGAGGAAGTGAGAAACAGCACGCGGGCGGGATGAAGGGCCAGCAGGCGGCGGCACACCTCCACGCCGGTGCCATCAGGCAGGCGCATATCCAGCAGGATGACATCGGGCCGCTGGGGCGGGATCACCTTAATGGCCTCGGCGACGGAAGCAGCCTCGGCGACGATCATGATTTGTGCGGCATGCAGTCCCAGCAAAGTGCGCAGACCCAGCCGGACCAATTCGCTATCCTCAACCAAGGCGAGACGGATGGGCGCGGGGCGGGCGGCTTTCATACCTCGGAAGGCAAGGGGAGTGAGAGGTTCACGCAAGTGCCAAGACCGGGCTTGCTCTCAACGACGAGCTGGCCGCCGAGCAAGCGGGCGCGGGCGGCAAGATTATCCAGCCCGTGGCCACGATTCGCGGTGGCCGGTTCGAAACCACGACCGTTGTCGCTAATCATGAGATCCAGTCCGGCTGAAGAGGGCGCGAAGGTGATGTCAAGGCGGGTGGCCTGACCGTGGCGCAGCGCGTTGCTGACGGATTCACGGATGATTTGGAGCAGCTCCGTCACCACCCGGTCGGGCAGGACGGGAAGCTCGGGCGAAAGGGATACGCCGCGATGCTCCAGCCGATTTGCGTCGAGGTGATCGAGCAAGGCCTGGATCGATTCGCCCAAGCTTCGATTTTCAAGCGCATCGGGACTGAGCCCGTCGATGACGGCCCGGGTGTCTTTGATGGAGGTTTTTAAGTTCGATTTGGCGGTGGCCAAGACACTGGAGGCTTGCGCGGGATCATCGGCGACCAGCCGGGATGCGGACTCGAGCATCAAGCCGGTGGCGTAGAGTGATTGCACCAGGCCGTCGTGCAGATCACGCCCCAGGCGGACTTTTTCCTGCAAGGCATGATTGGCGAGGACTTGCTGCAAATAGAGGTCCTGTTCACTGCGGTGCCGTGACTCACGTTCCTGATCCAATTCCGCACGTTGCGCGACAGTGGTGCGGGCCATTTGCTCCAGTCCGGTCATCTCGCGGCGCGCCGGATTTTCGGCACGGTCGGACAAGGCGGGGGCATTCGCTGCGGCGGCACGAGCCGGGATGACCGCCATGACGAAAAGACAACTGATGGCCAGGGCGCCAAAAAAAAGCAGATCTTGCTCTGCCGAGGATTGAAGCTGGCGAATGGCCTCACTCCGGTTGGCCCCGGTCGAACCTGAGGGCGCAGAGAGCAGGTGTTCGCGAACCGTCTCCCGCTGGCGTTCCCTGGCCAGCAACCAGGCCGTGCCGGTGCCGAGCGCGCCCAGGGCGAAAATAAAGATGATAAGACGGAACAGCGTGCCCATGGAGCGATGCTGGTCAGGATGCAGAAGCGCAGGAAGTCGTCAAAACCTTCGACAAGCGTGACGGGCGGGCTTTGGTTAACCCGCTACGCGCATGAAGACCTTTTACATCACGACCGCCATCGACTACGTGAACGGATCACCGCACCTGGGGCACGCCTACGAAAAGGTGCTCACGGACGTGATCGCCCGCTTCCGCCGTCTGATGGGCGACGAAGTCTATTTCCTGACCGGCGTCGATGAGCACGGCCAGAAAGTGCAGCAAAGCGCGAAAAAGCGGGGGATCGACCCGCAGCAATTCTGCGACGAGGTTTCCCAGGAGTTTCGCGCCATGTGCGTGAAGTTGAACATATCCAACAACGACTTCATCCGCACCACCGAGCCCCGCCACAAAAGCGTGGTCTCCCGCCTGTTGCAGCAGCTCTTCGACAAGGGCGAGATCTACAAAGCGGAATACCAGGGCTTCTACTCCACGCGGCAGGAGCAGTTTTTACAGGACAAAGACCGCAACCCCGACGGCAGCTGGCCGGAGATTTTCGGCGAGGTGACGCAGATCACGGAGTCGAATTATTTCTTCAAACTCAAAGCCTACCAAGAGTGGTTGGTCCAGTATTTGAAGGACAACGACAGCTTCGTGTTCCCGCGCTATCGCCAGAAGCAGGTGTTGGAGTTCTTGGCCGAACCGCTCAATGACCTCTGCATCTCGCGTCCGCGCGAACGACTCGAGTGGGGTATCCCGCTGCCCTTCGACACCGATTACGTCACCTACGTGTGGTTTGATGCGCTGGTGAATTACTACTCGGCGGTCGAGG
>JBEGTN010000535.1:0-3298 GCA_041179405.1 Verrucomicrobiota bacterium | reverse complement strand
TCGGCATCCATGAGCTCGGAGGCAACCCCCTGTTTCTTAACAAAAACGACATCCAGCTCGGCCGCGGCGAGTCCGTCGAGGACACCGCCAAGGTGCTCTCCCGTTTCGTTCACGGCCTCGTGGTGCGCACCTACGAGCAGTCCGAGGTCGAGCGGCTCGCCGCCACCGGCACCATCCCGGTCATCAACGCGCTCACCGATTTTCTGCATCCCTGCCAGATCTACACCGACGCCTTCACCATGGCCGAACGCTGGGCCGCTCCGGGCGGCGACCTGCTGGCCTCGTTGAAAGGCCGCAAGATCGCCTTCCTCGGCGATACCGCCTGCAACATGGCCAACTCGTGGATCCTCGGCGCGAATCTCTTCGGCATGAAGATCAGCCTCGCCGGCCCCGCCGGCTTCGCGCCGACGCCGGAGTTCCAGACCTTCCTCGCGGCTGAAGGCTACGCCGGCCGATACGAGTTCACCACCGATCCCTATCAGGCGGTCAAGGATGCCGACGTGGTTTACACCGACGTCTGGGTCAGCATGGGCAAAGAAGAAGAGAAAAAAGAACGCCTCGCGTTGATGGCTCCTTACAGCGTGACCGCCGGGCTTTTCGCCGCCGCCAAACCCGACGCCTACTTCATGCATTGCCTTCCGGCCCACGCCGGAGAAGAGGTGCAGCAGGCCGTGCTCGATCTGCCGCGCTCGATCATCTTCGACCAGGCCGAAAACCGGCTGCATGTGCAAAAAGCCATCATGGCCACTCTGGCACGCCAGGCGCGCAGCTAAATGGCGATCCGGGGTGAAGAATAAATCGCCCGAATCAGCACTTCCGATCAGGCGCTTAACCCGCGCCGAAGGGCAGCGCACCAACCTGCCCCTACTGCTCTAAGATGTAGGTCAGTTTATCCACATCCCCACGGAGAAAACCATTGGCCAGATTTCCATCGTCCACCATTTTGTCGACGTCATTTGCCCGAGCGTTGCCACCACCGTAGCCATTGACGATTAACACAGCCTTGTAAGGCGCGGCTGCCGTCCCACTACTCAAGGCCCATAGACCGCCGATAGGAGTCTTCTGCCGCCAGCGAAGCGGAGAAGGTAGATACTCCTGTAACAATATCTCATCTGGCATTTGCGTTCCATCACCGACCGGAAACCGTCCATTTTCCAAACTGTAACGCTGAACACCTTCAACAGCTGTCCTCAGATCGTTCGCGAAGGTCGTATTCTGCGAGCGCTTAGTCAGCTTCTGAAAGGCAGGAATCGCGATAGCCGCCAAAACACCAATAAGCACCACCACGATCATGAGCTCAATAAGCGTGAAAGCGGCGAAACGAACACCGCAGCGCACTGAATGGTTACTGCTCATTGATTGAGGGTAGGATGGCGAACCTTGGCATAAGCAAGTTACATGCGCTAAAGATGACAAGGCCTATTCACATATAATTTACAATCACCAAGCCCTAGGCCCCGCTCTTTTCGACCATAAACCCCCGCTCTCGACCCCGGCATTAACCGCCAAGGATGGGAACCCGCGCAATCTCAGCCAGCGTCTCTCCGTTTTGCTTTGCCCGACCCCGGCACGTTCCCCAACAAGAGAACCTCTTTATCCATGAAAATCGTCCTCGCATACTCCGGTGGTCTTGACACCTCCGTCATCGTCAAGTGGCTCAAAGAAACCTACGACGCCGAGATCGTCACCTTCGCGGCCGACGTCGGCCAGGAAGAGGAGCTCAAGGGCCTCGATAAAAAAGCCAAGGCCACCGGCGCCTCAAAACACTACACCCTCGATCTCGTCGAGGAGTTCGCCAAGGACTACATCTTCCCGATGGTCCGCGCCAACGCGATCTACGAGGGCCAATACTACCTCGGCACCTCCATCGCCCGCCCCCTCATCGCCAAGGCCCAGGTGGACATCGCCCTGAAGGAAAAAGCCGACACCGTCGCCCACGGTGCCACCGGCAAGGGCAACGACCAGTGCCGCTTCGAGCTCACCTACATGGCGCTCGCCCCCCAGCTCGAGATCATCGCCCCCTGGAAAATGGAGAGCTACCGCGCCGAGTTCCCCGGCCGCGCCGAGATGATCGCCTACTGCGCCAAGCACAAAATCCCCGTCGAGGCCTCGCTCAAGAAGCCCTACTCGATGGACCGTAACCTCCTCCACATTTCCTACGAGGCCGGCATCCTGGAAGACCCTTGGTTCGACCCGACCACCAAGGACAACAAGGCCATGTTCAAGCTCTCCGTCGCCCC
Source organism: Verrucomicrobiota bacterium (assembly GCA_041179405.1). Taxonomy (GTDB): domain Bacteria; phylum Verrucomicrobiota; class Verrucomicrobiia; order Opitutales; family Opitutaceae; genus IMCC26134_A. The sequence continues at coordinate 1,058 of JBEGTN010000535.1, read as the reverse complement.
CGAGGACGCCCCCGACAAGCCCGAATACGTCGAGATCGACTTCGTTAAAGGCGACGCCGTCGCCGTGAACGGCAAGGCGCTCACCCCCGGCGGCGTGATGAAAGCCCTCAACAAACTCGGCGGCAAACACGGCATCGGCCGCGTGGACCTAGTCGAAAACCGCTTCGTCGGCATGAAGAGCCGCGGCGTCTATGAGACCCCGGGCGGCACCATCCTCATGCAGGCCCACCGCCAGGTGGAGTCGCTTACCCTCGACCGCGAGGTGTTGCACCTGCGCGACGGCTTCATTCCGAAATACGCCGAGCTGGTTTACAACGGCTTCTGGTTCGCCCCCGAGCGCGAGATGCTCCAGGCGATGGTGGACGAGAGCCAGCGCTTCGTCTCCGGCACCGTCCGCCTCAAGCTCTACAAGGGCAACATCATCACCTGCGGCCGCAAATCGAAGTATTCGCTCTACGACGACAAGATCGCGTCGATGGAAGGCGTGAAAAGCTGGTATAACCAGAGCGACGCCACCGGCTTCATCCGTCTCAACGGCCTCCGCCTGCGCGCCCGCAAGCTCGCCCAAGGCGGCCCCAAGGTCTGATCCCTGCTGACAAGCGCCGACGCCCCGGTTTTCGCGCCCCCGCTCGCTCGCCCAAGCCGCGCTCCCTCCGGGGGACGCGGCTTTTTCATGTCGGTGTAGCGGGGAGAGCCACACGCCCCGTCCATCACGAGGAACCTCAGATCCCTTGCATAGAAGAAATCCGCATGAGCCTGTGTGTGCCGCCAAAGTAGCGGGAGCTTCCAGCTCCCTTCCGAGGCCACAGGAGCAAGAGGCTCCCGCTACCGACGACAACAGTGCGCTCCCGGCGAACCCCGCCCGCCAATCCACCCGGGCACAAAAAAGCCACCTCCGAAAGGTGGTTGGTTTTTCCTGAAAATGGTCGGGCTGGTGAGATTCGAACTCACGACCTCTTGCACCCCATGCAAGCGCGCTACCAGGCTACGCTACAGCCCGAACAACTGACAGGAGGGTCAGAAAGCCGCTCGCCCCCACCGGAAGCAAGCGGTTTTTT
>JBEGTN010000534.1:0-5022 GCA_041179405.1 Verrucomicrobiota bacterium | reverse complement strand
GTTTCATGAGCGCTCACGCCGGCACCATCGATCATCACCACGATCACACCACAACCACGGGCATTCCCAATAAGAAGCTCTTCATGTGGGCCTTCCTCGCGTCGGACTGCATGTTCTTCGCTGCACTGATTTCGACCCATGTAATCTATCGGTTACACCCCACTCCAGACGGTCCTGATCCGAAGAAGATATTCTCTATCGAACTCACTTCGTTCTCAACGTTCATTCTCTTGATGTCCTCCTTGCTTATGGCACTCGCCGTCAGCGCGAGCCAGAAGGGCAAGATCGAGGCTACGCGCAAAATGATTTTAGGGACGATCGGCTTCGGGCTGATTTTCTTGGGCTGTCAGGTTTACGAATTTACCCACTTCGTGCACGGCGGGCTCACGCTCTCCAGCAGCATGTTCGGCTCGACCTTCTACACCTTGACCGGCACTCACGGCGTTCACGTTGCCATCGGCGTGGTCTGGCTGGTGCTCACCTATATTCGCACCTTCAAACCCGCCAACGAGGCCAAGGCTTGGATCATCCGCTCGATCATCCAGTTCGTCGCCTTCGCCGTGGCCGTGGTCTCGGTCATGGTTGTCATGCTGGCGGTCACCCACGCGGGGGCCGAGCACGGTTATACTCTTTCATCTGTGTTGCACGCTTTGCAGCATAACTTCGTAACAACCCTCTCGACCGCCGCCTTTGTCGGTTCTTCCGCTTTGCTCTTCGTGCTCGGACGCTCCTCCGCCGAAGTTGATTTTGGCGAGGTCAACGCGATCGACGTCGAGGGAATGGGCTTGTATTGGCACTTCGTCGATATCGTCTGGATCATCATCTTCACCGTCGTTTATTTGCTCGAGTATCTTTGATACGGGCGACTTTGCCTTAACCCATTATTTAGCCTAAAACCACTTCGCAGATGTCTTCCGCCGCCTCCGTTTCCCATTCTCCCGCAGTTCAGGATCACGCCCACGTTGACGATGGTAAATTCCACCTCTTCGTGCAAATCGCCATGCTCCTTGGCGTCATCACGGGCGTGGAGATTATAATTGTCTATCTCCCTTTTGCTAAATGGTTGGTTGTAACCACGTTATCGGTGCTTTCATTGGTTAAGTTTCTTTACGTTATTTTCTACTTCATGCATCTGAAGTTCGATAAACTTTTTTGCACGATTTTGTTCTTTATCGGGTTGGTATTGGCTGGCGGCACCGCGACCGCTTTGCTTGCGATTTTCTCCAGCAAAGACAGCATTCCTGAGACGGCTAAAGTAATATACGCCGAACGCGCTGCTGCTGCCGCCGCCAAGTAAGGAGGATTTCCTCTCCATTACAAAGATTCAAAAGGCACCCGGTTCGGGTGCCTTTTTTATGTCCACGTGATTACTTTCGATCATTCTACTAAACGATTCGAAACCCACTCTCCGTTATGAACCTTCGCCCCATTATAGACGAGGTCGCTTCTCAAGCCGACGATTTCCTTGCCGGCGTCAGTGATCGCACTGCGGCCCGTGCCAGCATCGACGAATTCGTGGCCCAGGATTACCCCAAGCTACGTCTCCCTGAGCGCAAAACCATCGTTAATGGCGTCATGGACATCCTTGAGGACGAGGGCTTTTTCGGCGAACGCTTCGTGGATTCCTTCGACGCCGACCAAAACGCCGACGAAGATTCCGAGCCCGAAACCACATCATGATCAATCTCTCCGCCCCCGACTTCACCCAACACCCGCCGCGTAGTCCGCGCGTCAAACTCGGCGGCTTCGTCCACCTCCCGCGCCTGCTTGACAAGGCTCGCGCCGCCGCCAGCGGCAAACTGGGCGAATTCGTCTTCCCTTGCCCGCTCGACCAACGCTTCTTCGTCTTCACCAGCCTCTCCGCCGACGCCTTGCTCGCCGAGGTCAAACAAGGCCGCTCCGATACCGAGATGCTGGCGTGGGTCATGGCCCACGCCAACCCTTCCCGCCAACCGTGGGAGATCGCCGCTTGGTCCGACTACCTTTCCGGCCTCTCCGCCGGCGATGCCAAGCGCCACCAGATGTTCGCGCAGACCATTCAGTCCCTCGGACCCGGTCGAGATGACATCGTCACCTATTTTGATCGGCTCGATCTCGATGACTACGTAAGTTACTCTGGAAAAGCTTAATGGCAGCGATATGGCATTTTATATTGCATTTCTTTGTTTTACCCATATCTAGTATGGCATCATGAAAATGACCATGCACATAGATGAGGAGTTGCTCGCTCGCGTGATGAAAGATTATGAGTTCCCGAGCAAGACCGAGGCGGTCGAGGCCGCCCTGCGCGAAATGGACCGTCAAATGCGCATCCGTGAGTTCCGGGAAAACGGCCTCGGCCTTACTCCTGACGAGCTCGCCAACGCTGTTGATCCTCACTACGATGAGAAGCTCGGCTATAACGTTTATCCCGCTGGTTACTCAGTCGATGCAGTAGCCGAGCCGCAAGCGCCTTATGGATCTCCCGATTCTCGTTGATAGCAGCGTTTACATTCGTCTGCTCCGGCAACGATTGGACCCTGTCACAGTCTTGTTTGAGCACTACGACTCCGTAAATCTGGTTACTTGCGACATGGTGCAAATCGAGGTTTTGCGCGGTATGAGAGAGCCGCGTGCCCGCAAACGTCTCGCGGATTTCATGGCCGTCATGCAATATGTGCCCACTGACGAGCGTCTGTGGCGCGAGGCGACCGATCTCGCCTGGCGAATCGACCGAGCCGGCGAGACCATCCAGGCCACCGACGCCCTGATTGCCGCCTCCGCCCTGCGTCGCGGAGCCTCCGTGCTCACGCTCGACTCCGATTTCAAACGCGTGCCCGGACTTCACACCTTGGCATTGCCTGATCATCTTGATCCTTGAACGTCTTCCCGTTTCAACGCGCCCGCCTTCCGTGTTCGCCTCTCCCGATATCGTCCTCGTCTTCGACGCCAATAATCGTCTCGCCGTGCGCGCCGCGCCCGAGGGGCTGGTGCATGCTGAATTCGAGCTCCTGCCCGGCGCACACCGTTCCGCCATTGCGTTTCCCTTTATCCACTCCGGTGTCGCACATCGGATAGTCCTCGCCTGCCTGCCCGCCGCCCCCCGCGACGACACTGCGGTGAGCTTCGCTTCCCTCGATCAGCTCACGGAGCGCTCCTCTGCCAACTCCCCGCAGCTCGCCGCCCTCCTGCCCGCGCTTGATCCCTACCTTGTCGAGCTACCCTATCTCCACCTTGGCGAAAACGACTTCATTTACAAATTTCGCCCCGCCCAAGAGCGCAACTCCGCCATCTACGCCCGAGACGACGTCTCCCGCGCCCTCTATCAATCCACCCTTTGCGCCGCCATCAAGGCTCTCGCCCGCCGCCATGAGCGCTCCGCCGCCGCCCCCGTTTCCCTCGATTTCGGTGCGGTGCATTATCTCCTCCCCAGCCACTTTGGCTTCTGCCTTGGGGTCAAAAACGCCATCGAACGCGCCTACGAGACCCTCGTCGAAAACCCCGGCCGCCGGGTTTTCATGCTTTCCGAGCTGATCCATAATCCTTTCGTCAACGACGACCTCCTGCGCCGCGGCCTCCGTTACCTCCAATCCGATAAGGGCGTTCCCTTCACCGTTTCCGGCCGGCCGGTCTCTCTCACCGCGCCCGGCTCCGTCCAAGATCCGCTGCGTTGGGACACGCTTACGCCCGACGACATCGTCATTATTCCCGCCTTCGGGGCCACCGATGACGACAAGCGCCGCCTCGTCCGCCGTGGCCTCGCCGTCTGCGCTTACGACGCCACCTGCATGCTCGTCGAAAAAGTCTGGAAAGCCGCCCGTGCGTATGGACGAGACGGATACACCGTCGTCATCCATGGCAAACACGAGCACGAGGAGACCAAGGCTACCTTCGCCAACACCCGCCGTCACGCCCCGGCCGTCATCGTGCGCAACCTCGCCGAGACCCGCCTGCTCGCCGACCTCATCCCTGTCCGCCACGAGCCCGCCGCCCAGTCCCGTTTCGAGGCAGCCTTTACCGGTCGCCACTCGGCGGGGTTTTCCGTCACCCGCGATCTTGAACGCGTCGCGGTCGTCAATCAGACCACTCTTCTCGTGAACGAGACGCGCGAGATTATCGAGCACCTGCGCGCCGCCTACGCCTCCGCTTGCGGCCCCGACAGTCCTGGCCTGCCCGACCGCGTTGGCGGCAGCGGCCGCACCGATACCCTTTGCTATGCCACCCAGGTTAACCAGGACGCCCTCGGCCGCGCCCTCGCCGATTCACTCGACGCTGCGTTCGTCATCGGTGGCAAAAACTCCTCCAACACCTATCAGCTCCACCGCCTCTGCGAGGAACGCCTCGGTCGCCTCGCGTTTTTCATCCAGAGCGAGGCCGACATCCATTCGCTCTCCGAGGTCGCGCACTACGTTTTCCCCAGCCACGGCCCCGGCGCGCACGGCGGCGGCCACACCGAGCTCCGCCCCTTGTGGCCGGGAGAGACCTTCGCCCGCCCGCGTCGTATCCTCATCACAGGTGGTGCCTCCTGCCCCGACGGCCTCATCCAGCAAGTGATCGCCCGTATCAACACTCTCTTCCCCACCGAGCGACTTCGCCCCGTCGAGGCCGTGCTCGCCGAGCTCGCGAACTAGCCGTTAACCCTCCGCCGTTTCCTCCCCAAGCCCTTGGCGTGCCCTGTGCTTGGCAACTCTTGGTGCCAACTCTGCCGCCCTCCCACCTAAACCAACAGGCCTCGTGTCTTGTCAGCCCCGTCTGCTCCGGCTATAGCGAGGCATTGAAAACTACCCTGCATCGCCTTCGGACGCTCGTCGTGTGGTTTGCAGTTTGCCTCTGCCTGTTCGTCGAAGCCCGCGCGCAGGACGTGGTGCGCGTGCTTACCTACAACACCCACTCCTGCATTCGCGGCCCTTACACCGCGCAACTGCCCTACCTCGCCAAGGTGGTGAATTTCCTGAACCCCGACATCTGGACCATCGAGGAACTCGGCGGCACCTACCCGATGGACCGCGCCGCCCTCATCACCAGCCTGCAAACCTTCATCAA
>JBEGTN010000533.1:0-4993 GCA_041179405.1 Verrucomicrobiota bacterium | reverse complement strand
TCGCCGCCGCGCCCGTCACCTCGACCAACCCCGCCGATCTCGGCTCCGCTCCCCTGCTCGCCTACACCGCCGCCTGGATCGCCGGCCTTTCCGGTGACACCACCTCCCGCCGCCGCCATCTCGCCGTCGCGCGCAAGGCCTCGCCCGACCACTGTTTCCCCGCGCGTCTCGAAGAAATCCTCGTCCTCGAATCCGCCCTCGCTGCCGACCCCACTGACGGCCGCGCCGCGCTCTACCTCGGCCACCTGCTCTACGACCGCCGCCGCCACGCCGAAGCCATCGAGCAGTGGCGAGCCGCCACCCGCCACGACCCGAAAAACGCCGTCGCTTGGCGCTGCCTCGGACTCGGCGCCTTCAACATCCTCGGCAAACCCGCCCTCGCTCGCGCCGCCTACGAAAAGGCCTTCGCCGCCGCTCCCGCCGACGCGCGTCTGCTCTACGAGCGCGACCAACTCTGGAAACGCCTCGGCCTCGCCCCGTCCAAGCGCCTGCGCGAATTGGAAAAACACGCCGCCCTCGTCGCCACCCGCGACGATCTCTGCGTCGAGTTCTGTGCTCTTCAAAACCAGACCGGCCGCCCCGAACGCGCCCTGCCCATCGTCTCCACCCGCCACTTCCAGCCCTGGGAAGGCGGCGAAGGCCAGGCCCTCGGCCAGCACGTGCGCACGCACCAACTTCTCGCCCGCCGCTCACTCGCGGCCGGCAACGCCGCCGAGGCTGTGCGCCTGCTCGAAGTCGCGCTCTCCGCACCGCTCAGTCTCGGCGAGGCCAACCATCTGCTCGCGAACCAAAGCGACCTGCGCCTCGCCCTCGGCGATGCCCTCGCCGCCGCCGGCCGCCGCGCCAACGCGCTTCCGCAGTGGCGCGCCGCCGCCGAGTTCAAGGGCGACTTCCAGGGCATGAGTGTCCGTGCGTATTCGGAAATCACTTACTATTCCGCGCTCGCTCTCCGCCGTCTCGGGAAAAAATCAGCCGCCGACCAACTCCTCCGCGCCCTGCTCGCCTACGCCCAGACCCTCGCCAAGACCGAGGCGAAGATCGACTACTTCGCCACTTCGCTGCCGACCATGTTGCTCTTCGACGACGATCTCCAGGCCCGCCAGCTCACCACCGCGCTTTTCCTCGAAGCCCAGGCCCGCCTCGGTCTCGGCCAAAAGGCCAAGGGCGCCGCGCTGCTCCGCACCATCCTGAAGCGCGACCCCGCCCACGCCCTCGCCGCCGACCTCGTTGGCGGCGCCGGCCTGTAAACCCACTGTGCTGGCCGACTACAGAACCACGCTCACCGTTTCATGAACCACTTCATTAAAATGACGGGGTTAGTTATGACGCTTTGTGGTTACGCGAGTTCCGCCCCGGCCGATCTTTCAGGCCAGTGGAAGCTAATGCTGGATCAAGGTGACGGTGGAGTCACCGCCAGCCCCGCCTGTTTGAATTTTACGGATTCGATTCACTTGCCAAACACCTTGACCCTCGCCGGCAAGGGCCAGCCCCTCGCGCTGGCGCCCGAACTGGGAAAAGCGTCGCTCGTCAACTTGCACCAGCGCTTCTCCTTTGTCGGGCCGGCCTGGTATCAAAGGGACATCGAGGTGCCGGGTGATTGGTCGGATAGGGATGTGCAGCTGGAGTTGGAGCGCGTCTTGTGGGAGTCCCGCTTGTGGGTCAACGGAACGGAAGCGGGTATGCGTGATTCGCTGAGCACGCCTCATCGTTACGAACTCGGCCGACTGCTGAGACCTGGGAGAAACACCCTCACGCTGCGCATCGACAACCGGGAAAAATTACCGATCGGCATCGGTCACGCCTACACGAATGCGACCCAAACGATCTGGAATGGTGTGGCAGGTAAAATGACGATAACCGCAGTTTCCAGATTGAGGGTTGATACACTGCGCCTCCGACCTGAAGTCGGTGGCAATCTTAAGATCACGCTCGGCATGCTCAATTCCTCGGGCAAGCCGCTCGCCGCCCGCTTGGCGGTGCGCGTGCTCCACCCCGACGGCGGAGTCATATCCGAGACCGCCAAATCGCTCGATGCCATTTCCGGAGAGAGCACGGACTCATTCACCGTCAGCCTGGGCGGCGCGCCCGTCGAGTGGTCCGAGTTTGATCCTCGAAAATACACCGTTGAGGTAACTTTGGAATCGGCGGCAGGAACCTCGGTGATCCGCGATTCGTTCGGCTACCGTTTATTCAAGGCCGAAGGCCGCCACCTGTTGGTCAACGACCGCCAGGTCTTCCTTCGAGGCACACTGGAGTGCTGCATTTTCCCGAAGACCGGGCATCCCGATATGGTCGGCAACGAGTGGGAGAAAATTTTCACCACCGCCAAAGCCCACGGGCTAAACCACCTCCGCTTTCATTCGTGGTGTCCGCCCAAGGTCGCGTTTGAGACCGCCGACAAACATGGATTTTACCTGCAAGTCGAATTGCCCAACTGGTCCTTCAAGATGGGGCAGTTGCCGGCCGTGGACGCTTTTTTCCAAAGCGAGGGCGAGCGTATCCTGCGCGAGTATGGGAACCACCCTTCCTTTGTGCTCTTCAGCCTGGGGAACGAACTCACCGGCGACCTCGCCGCGATGGATCGCATGCTTGGCCACCTGAAGGCCATCGACCCGGACAAACTCTACACCAGCACCAGTTTCGCTTTTTCACCTCGCGGTCAGGCCGCCGGCCCGGCGGATGACTTTTTCATTTCCCAACAGACCAGCTCCGGCTGGGTGCGCGGCCAGGGCTTTCTCAATCAAACCGCGCCAAACACCCTGAGCGATTACAGTCCGGGTCTTTCTTCGGTCGCGGTGCCTCTGGTGACGCACGAGGTCGGGCAATATAACAACTATCCCAATCTGGCGGAGTTGCCCAAATACGAAGGCGGCGCGCTACGGGCGCTTGGTTACGAGGCCATCCGCGACGACCTGCTCCGCAAGGGGCGGCTGGGTGACGCCGCACGCTACACCCGGGACTCCGGAAAACTCGCGGCGTTGCTCTACAAGGAGGATGTCGAGCGCGCGCTGCGCACCAAGGATCAAGCCGGCATCCAGTTGCTCGACCTCCATGATTTCCCTGGGCAAAGCACGGCTACGGTCGGCATTCTCGATGCGTTCTGGGACAGCAAAGGCCTGATCGAGCCCGCGCGGTTCCGGGAGTTTTTCGGCCCGACCGTCCCGCTCGCGCGCATGGCCAAAATGACGTGGGCAAATTCGGAAACATTCATGGCCGATCTCGAAATCGCCCATTTTGGCAAACAAGCGCTCACGCACGTCATCGTGGAATGGAGCCTGCGCGACGAGACCGGCGCCGTAAAAGCAAAGGGGAGCATTCCAGTGGCGGAGATCACGCTGGGTAATGGCGTCGCGCTTGGCCAAATCACCGCGCCGCTCGCCGGCGTCACCACCGCCAGCCAGCTCACGCTGCACGTCGCCATCGCGGGAACGGACATCCGCAATTCCTGGCCGGTCTGGGTGTATCCAAATGACCAAGCCGTATCATCGCCATCCATCGAGATAGTCAAGACGGGCGGCCCCCGGCTCGCCGAAGCTCTCGAGGCAGGCAAGCGCGTGCTTGTGCTGCCGGATCGGGCCTCCGTCGCCCATCCGCTCGATGCACGGTTCATTCCCGTTTTTTGGTCACCGCTCCATTTCCCCGATCAACCAGGCACGCTCGGCGCGACCATCGACAACCGGCATCCGGTCTTTGCGGCGTTTCCCACCGATACTCATACGAACTGGCAATGGTGGGAGCTCCTCGCCACGTCTTTCGCCATGGATCTCGATCACTTGACGACCAAGCCGGTCATGCCTCTTTGCTTTGTCGATAAGTTTGATCGCAACGCCCTGCCCGCCGCGATTTGGGAGGCCAAAGTCGGCGCGGGACGACTTTTAGTCTGCACACTTGATATCGACAGCAATTTGACGCGTCGCATCGCCGCCCGGCAACTGCGCCGCAGCATTCTTGCCTACATGGCGTCCCCCCTCTTCGCGCCGGAGCGGGAGCTTTCGGTGGAGGTGGTGAACTCGCTGTTTCGCACCACGCCCATCGCCCCTGCGGCGGAATCGCCATCCGGGCTCAATGCGGACGCTCGCGATCTCGGCATCGTGCCCGGCTTCAACGACGGCGCAAAATAAGCGAAGTGCCCCGCTTACCCTTCTTCATGAAACACCTCTCACTCGCAGGCACCTGGGCCTACTCGCTTGATCGCGAGAAGCACGGCATCGCGCAACGCTGGTTCTCGCATCCTCTCCCTGGCGCGCCGATGACCTTGCCCGGCTCGCTCCCCGGCCACGGCATCGGCGACCACGTGGGCCTCGACACGTCGTGGACGGGTGGGATTTTCGACAAATCGTTTTTCACCTCGCCCGCCTACGCGGCCTACCGCGAGCCGGATAATTTCAAGGTGCCGTTCTGGCTCCAGCCTGAGACCTACTACGCGGGCGTCGCTTGGTATCAGCGCGAGATCGAGATCCCCGCCGACTGGGCCGGACGCCGCCTCGTCATCGAGTTGGAGCGGCCGCACTGGATCACTCGCGTGTGGCTCGATGACCGCGAACTCGGCGAGCAGGACGCGCTCTCCACCCCGCACCGCCACGAACTCGGCACCAGCGTCACGCCCGGCCGCCATCGCCTGACCCTGCGCGTGGACAACTCGCGCCTCGCGGTGAATATCGGCGACAACTCGCACAGCATCTCCGACCACACTCAGGGTAATTGGAACGGCATTGTCGGCCGACTCTGCCTCCACGCCACCGACACCATCTGGATCGACCGGCTCGACGTATTTTCCGATGTCGCCTCCCGCGCCATCACGGTGCGTGGCCGACTGGGCAGCGCGGTGCCCGCCGGTGCGCTCGCGCCGCAACCGCTCGACGGCATCACGGTGGACCTGCGGTCGGGCCAACGCCCGCCGGTGTCGGTCGTGTCCGGCGCTGGCGGCGCGTTCACTGCCCGCTACGAACTCGGGGCCGACGCCGCGCTGTGGGACGAGTTTTCCCCCGCGCTG
>JBEGTN010000532.1:0-2656 GCA_041179405.1 Verrucomicrobiota bacterium | reverse complement strand
GCGAGATTTACAAGATACTCTACGCCGCCAAGCCTCCCGCCGAGGCGCTCGCCGCCTTGATGGGACGCGAGCTGAAGCGCGAGTGAGCCGGCAGAGAGTAACCTATTAGCCTTGAAACGGCAGTTCAAACCGACCGCGGATTACGCGGATTACACGGATAAAACAGGATACAGAAGAAACCAGTCGCCCAGACAAGTCCCTGGCGGGTGAGTCACGGATATTCCGTGATTTTCTGATATCCGCGTTCATCCGCGTAATCTGCGGTTTCCATCGCCGGTTTTAGGATTAGGTTACTCTTTGCCGGGGTGGGGCGAGGCCGTGGAGGCGGCGAGGTAGAGGTGGCGGAAGGCTTCGTGGGTGTTGCCTCGGGCGGCGGCGAAGACGGAGACGGCGGACGTGCGCGCGTCGGGATCAAGGATGGCGGCGTGGGCGGCGAAGAGCGCCGCATCGGGCGCGTAGGTCGCCAGGGTGGGCAACAGGAGCGAGCGGCGGTGCCGGGTCGCGAGCACGCCGCCGGCGCGGCGGGTGTATCGGTGCAAGCGATACGCAGCGAGCGGGCCGAGGTTTTCGGAGCCGTCGAGGCAGAGCACGGTGCGCGGTCCGGCGTTGCGCACCGTGGCGCGCCAGTCGGCGGGGGTGGTGGTGCCGTCGTCGTGCCATTGCACGCAGATCACGGTCCAGCCTTCGGCGGCGAGTCGAGCGGCGAGGGCGCGCAGGCGGGTGCTTTTGCCGGTGCCGTGCGTGCCGACCAGCGCGCCGCGCCGGCCTGCGGCATGCCAGCGGGCGAGCAAGGTTTCGGGCGGGGTGTCGCCCCAGTGGACGGGTAGGGCGAGCAGGCGCGAGGTGCGGAAGGGGTTGTCGCGCGCGGTGCTCATCGGACGACGGGCGGCGTGAAGCGCGATTTCCATTTTGAAAACGACGACTCTTTCGGCAGCGCGGGCAGGTTCACGGTCTGGCCCCAGGGCGCGATGACGAGGGGCACGGCGATGAGCTGCTTGCGATCCGAGTCGAGCACTTCGAGGAGCCACTCCACGGCGACGAGTTTGCCCGCGAAGCTCCAGGGGGTCTCGGGCAGACGCACCTCAAAATTGTGATCGGTGCCGGGGGCGAGGCCGGGCAGGTAATCGCTCCACTCGATGGCGGCGTCGCGCGTGCCTTTGCCTTCGGTGAACCAGCCGAGTTGCACGGTGAGCGGGCCGGTCTTGGCCTGCGTGTCGCGGGAGAGGGTGAATACCAGCGTCTCGCCCGGTGCGAAGCGGTCCACCGTCCAGAGCGTGAGGCCGCCCCCGCTGCGGGGCTGGGGTTCAGGGGTGGCGGCGAGACCGGGGGGCTGCGAGGGGCCGCGCACGGGGAGGGGAAAACGGTCGTCCACATCGGCGCGCCAGGGGATGGTTCCCTCAAAGGCCAGTTCCCAGATGATGCGGTTTTTGTTTTCCGTAAAGGTGGGGGCTGCGGCTTCGGCAGGGAGCACGAGTTCGGCCTGGCCCTCGGCCAGGCTGAAGGCATCGGTGGTCTCGATCAGCACGGAGCGGTGGAAGTCGGATTTGTCGGTCGCGGTGCGCGTGCCTTGCCGGTAGGTGGCCTCCTCGCGGCCGATGAGCCGGATGGTGAGTTTGCGCACGCCGGAGCCGCCGAGCCGCCAGGTGAAGGGCACGCGGGCGCCGAGGCTGAGTCGTGAGGGATCGAGTCGCACCTCCACCGGCGGGGCGAAGAGGCGGGAGAAGGCCTGAAGCGCGAGCACCAGCATCAACAGGCCGACGCCGACGAACGGTATGAGGAAAAGAGCGAAGAACCAGTCGGGGCCGCCGCTAAAATCGTGGAGGACGTTGTAAGCGATAACGCTCAGGATGCCGTTCCAGATGAGGGTGAAAAATGTGAGCCCGATGAAGGCGGCCACTCGTCCGCTGGCGGGCTTGAGCGCGACCTCGCCGGGGACGGTGCGCTCGGGCGAATCGAGCCGGTTGAACTTTTCGGTCCGTTTGTTGAACGGGCTGAGGCCCGAGGCGCGGGCCAGTGGAGAGGACTTTGCCCGGCCCGAACGCCAGGCACTGAAAATCAGGCCGAAACCGAAGAGCGGAAAGAGCAGCGCGAGAGCCCCGAACCATACTCCTGAACCCGTTTCGCGGGTCAGCACCGCGTTGTCCGGCGCGGCCGGATCGACGTAGCACACCGTCTGCCGGCCGGGTGGCAGAGAGGCGACGGCGGCGCGCATCTTTTTCACGCCTATGTTGGTCGATCCGGTGGTGAAGTCGTAGCGGTCGCTTTCGTGGGTGCGACCCGACCAGGTGTAGCGGTAGCGCACGGCTACGCGGTAGGTGGAGCCGTCGCTGTCGGATTTGCGTTCGACTTCGCTGGAGAGGATTTCGCACGGCACCTTCGTCCAGTTCGCGCTGGCCGAGGCGTCGAGCATGGGACGCAGCGTGACGAAGTAGAACGCCACACATCCGATGGCGGCGAAAATGAGTCCGAACGGAATTACGCAGCCGAGCGACCTGCCTCGGCTGGGCTTTGCGGGCGCTAGGGGCGAGGAGGGCGTGCTCATCGAGCACGATTTCAACCTCCACACCTGGCGGTTTGCAACTTAATGACCCGCGCCGGCCTGGTGTTCCTGGATGTATTCGTTCTTCAGGCCGAGGGCTTCGGGGGCGTGGAGCAC
>JBEGTN010000531.1:0-5182 GCA_041179405.1 Verrucomicrobiota bacterium | reverse complement strand
GGGAGAGCAGGTCCGAGACGCGCTGCTCGACGGGCAGGTCGGGGTTGCGAAAGGGGAGCGGGATCGAGGCGGGAGTGCTTTGCGCGAATGACGGGCAAGCCCAGATAACAGCGAGAAGAGGCAGGCGACGGAGGAGCGGGCGGAGCATGGCTGGGGAAAGGAGAGACGAGGGCGGGAACGAGGCGGGTTAAGGCTTGGCTGCGGGGGCGGCGGGGAGTTGAGAGGGGAGCGGCACGCCGTCCACGACGATGCCGGAGACGGACTTGAGCTGATAACGCGAGCCGCCGGTGCCGGTGAGGTTAAGGGTAACGTTGCGGAAATCGAGATCGCGGGCGTGGGTGACGATCACGCCCTGGACGGCGGTGATGGAGATGTTTTCAAACGTGAGATTCGAAATGGGGGAGCTTTCCATGCCGGTGATGCGGATGGCGACGGGCGCGCCCTCGGCGTAGAGATCCTTGATGTGGATGTTACGGAAAACGGGCGGGAAGGCGTCGGTGATCGCGTTGGGATCGGAAGTGTAGTCCATGTTCAGGATGACGACCTCGCGCTGCATGTTAATCGCGCGGACGTGCTCGACCCAGATGTTCTCGACCACGCCGCCGCGCCCCGGACGGGACTTGATACGCACGGCGCGATCGGTGCCCTCGAAGTCGCAGGAATACATGAAGACATTGCGCACGGAGCCGGACATCTCGCTGCCGATGACGAGGCCGCCGTGGCCGCGTTTGCTGGTGCAGTCGCGCATGACGACGTTCTCGGTGGGGCGGCCGACGCGGCGGCCATCCTGATCGTAGCCGGATTTGAGGACGACGCAGTCGTCGCCAGTGGAGAAGCGGCACTGCTCGATGAGCACGTTGCGGCAGGAATCGGGGTCGATGCCGTCGTTGTTCGGGCCGTCGGTCTGCACCGTGACTTCGCGGACGATGACGTTCTCGCAGTAGATCGGGTGTATGGTCCAGTTCGGGCCGCCGCCGATGGTGAAGCCCTCGAAGAGCACGTTTTTGCAGCCGACAAAACTCACGAAACTGGGACGGATGCCGGCCTCGCGGGTGCCGAAGACGCGTTGCTCGACGGGCACGCCCTTGGCGCCCATCTCGAAGGCGGCGCGGGTTTCTTTTTTGGACCACGGCCACCAGGCGGCGGCGTTGCCATCAAGGGTGCCGCGGCCGGTGATGGCGACGTTCTCGCAATCGCGGGCGTAAACGAGGGGCGAGTAGTTGTAGAGCTCGATGCCGCCGACGCGCACGAAAACGGGCGGCAGGTAGTCTTCCATTACGTCGCTGAATTTCAGCACCGCGCCCTCGGCGAGGTGGAGCTCGATGTTGCTGCGCAGGTGAACGGGGCCGGTCAACCAGGTGCCGGCGGGCACGATGACGCGGCCGCCGCCGGCCTTGTCGAGAGCGGCGATGGCAGCGGCGATGGCGGCGGTGTTCTTCACCTCGCCGCCGGGCACGGCGCCGTAGTCGATGATGTTGACCGCGCGCTTCGGGAAGACCGGGCGCTGGAGCTGCGGCATCGCAAACGGAGCGCTGATAGGGGCGATGAGCGGCAGGGTCGCCTCGTCGCCGACATAAACGGGCATGGGCGGGGGCAAGGGCCGGGAGAAGGCGAAGGCCGGCGCGGGCGCGAGGCAGGCAACGACGAGGGCAAGACGGACGAACAGGGGATGCATGAAGAGAAAAGGAGAGGCGACTCAGGACTCGGACTCGGGCGGCGACTCAGGCGCGGGAGCAGACGTGGGCGTGGGCGACGAAGCGGGCGGCGTCACGGGCGCGGGAGCAGGCGTAGGCGTGAGAGCTGGCGTGGACGGCGACGTTGGCGTGAGGGTTGGCACGGGCCAGCGCTCCAGGGCGGGCTTAGCCTCGGTCTCCAGCGCGACGTCGTCGAACGTGACCTCGCCCGCATGGTAGAGCCGCGCGCCGAGTTCGCTGGCGATGCGCACATGGCGCAGCGTGATCGCCTCGAGCGGAAGCTCGGGCAGCCCCCAGAGCAGGAGCGAATTTCGCGAGCCGGTGGCGTCCAGGTTTTCGATCAAGATATCGCGCCAGCGCGGTGTGAGGGCGGAGAGACGGGAGCCGGCGTCGAGTTCCGGGCGCGCGGGGGTCTTGGGGTAGTAGCTGGTGAGATAAACGGGGAACTTCACCCCGCGCATCACGAGGTCGCGGTAAACGAGATGCTCGACCAGGCCGCCGCGATTGCGGTCCGCTTTCATGCGGATGCCCGAGGAGGTGCCGTCAAAGGTGCAGCGCTCGACCAACACGTTCCTGATGCCTCCGGAGGTGTAGCTGCCGATGGACATCCCGTGGCCGGCACCGAACGCGCAATCCCGCACGGTGAACGACTCGCTCAACGGCGCGGGCCAGTCGGAGGAGGTCGGGGTGAGGATGACGATGTTATCGTCGCCGGTGCTGATGCGACAGCCGGTGATCAGATAGTTTTTCCCGGACAGGTTAAGTCCATCCGTGTTGGGCGAGTCGCCAGGCGCTTCCAGCACCAGGTCACGAATACGAACCTCCCGGCAAAGGCGAAGCGACACATGGGTGTTGGGCGGGTTAATAAAAGCGACGCCAGCCAACTCGACGCGGTCGCAGCTCTCCAAGTAGAGCAACTGGGGCCGGCGCAGCGTGAGCTCCTTGGCGCGAAAAGCCCGCCACCAAGGCGCTCCCTGGCCATCGATCGTCCCCTCTCCGCTTAAACGAAAATCCGTGAGGTCGGTGCCGCTCAGAAAACCAAGATAACGCTTACCGTCCGCCGGATAGTTGTCCTCGCGCGGGAGCAGCCGCAAGCGGGCGCCCTTGGCGAGGTGCAGATCGAGCCGCGACCCCAAACGCAGGGGACCGCTCAGGTAATCGCCGGCCGAAAGGACGAGACGCCCGCCGCCCGCGCCGACGACCTTATCAATCGCGCGCTGCAGCTCGGCGGTGACCGGACGGGCTTGATCGGCCAAGACCCCCAATTTTTCGGCCGGGAAATCGCGTTGCGGTATGCGCGGCGCTTCTGGCGCAGCCGGTGCGTCCACCGCATGAAGCAAGGCTGGCGTTAGCCCGACAAACAGAAGCGATAGCCAAAGAAGGCGGGACAGGGTGGAAAACATGAGCTTGAACGACGCGGCCAAAGCGGGCGCGGCAGGGGGATGCACACACCTTTTGCGCGCGTGTGCTTGATGGCAAAGAATCACCGCGCGCGCATCGTTGCACAACACAAAGCAACGATGCGCGCATGGTTATATTTGATGTGCCGAAGGATGATTACCCAAAGTCAGCTCATAACCCCGTCATTGCCATTGTGGTGCGAGTCTTCACCCGACTGATTATCGTGCGAAGCGCTCGCTCCTAGCGTTCTAATCCATGCCTACCCCGTCCCCGTCCGCATCGCCACAACCCTCCGCCCAGATCAACTCGGGAGGCAACTACCGGTGGACGATCTGCGCGCTGCTGTTCTTCTCCGTCGCGGTCAACTACATCGACCGGCTCGTCATCGGAATCCTGAAGGGACCGATGAGTGAAAAACTCGGCTGGAGCGATGCCGACTACGGGCACATCGCCGCCGCCTTCTCGTTCGCCTACGCCTTTGGTTATCTCTTCGGCGGGCGCTTGATGGATCGCTGGGGGGTGAAGAAAGGCCTGCCGATCTTCGTGCTTTGCTGGAGTGTGGCGGCCACCGCGCACGGACTGTGCGGGCTCATCGATGCGAAGGCGCAGTTTCATTTGAGCTACCCTTGGTTTTCCTGGGCGGAAAAAGGCCTCATCTGGGCAACCTTCGCCGCACCGCTGACCGTTTTCGGATTCATGGGAGCGCGCATCGTCCTGGGATTGACCGAAGGCGGAAACTTCCCCGGCGCGATCAAAACGGTTGCCGAGTGGTTCCCGGTGCGCGAGCGCGCGCTGGCCACCGGCTTGTTCAACGCGGGCACCAATGTGGGCGCCGTGATCTGCCCGCTCGTGGTGAAATGGATGTATGACCAATGGGGCTGGGAGACGACCTTCTACGCCACCGGCGTAACGGGCTTTTTCTGGGTCGCCGCCTGGTATTGGATCTATGAAACGCCCGAGAAGCACAAGCGGCTCTCGCCCGCCGAGCTCGCCTACATCAAGGAAGGCCAGCCCGCCGTCGTGGAGGAGAAAAAGGTCAGTGTGCCCTGGCTCTCGCTCCTGTGCCACCGCCCGGTCTGGGCCTACGTTCTGGCCAGTATCTTTGCCGGGCCGGCCTGGGGCTTCTATCAGTTTTTCCTGCCTGATTTCCTCAAGAAATCCTTCCATCTCGACCTGAACGCCATGGCTTGGTGGACGAGCGCGTTTTTCTTCATCGCCGCCATCGGCGGGGTGATGGGCGGCTGGTTCGCCGGCAAACTCCTGGCGCGTGGCTGGAGCGTGAACGGCGCCCGAAAAATCGCCATGCTGGCCTGCGCCATCGCGGTCGTGCCGGTGCTCTTCGCGCCCTATGTCGGCAGCGTGTGGATGGCGGTGCTGATCGTCGGTCTCGCCGGCTCCGCTCACCAAGGCTGGTCCGCCAATCTCTTCAGCATCGTCTCCGACACCATGCCGCGCGAGGCCATCAGCTCCGTCGTGGGTCTGGGCGGCTTCGTGGCGTATTTCACCGGCGGCTTCGTCAACGAGTTCACCGGCCAGATCGTTCAGAAAACGGGCAGCTACATCACGGTCTTCGCCTACTTCTCCGGCATGTATCTGCTCTCGCTTTTGCTCATCCAGATTCTCGTGCCCCGCATCGGTCGTCCGGCGGCCCCCGCGCCGGCCGGAGCCTGAACCACCATGAAACTGCCCCCCCTCTTCGCCTGCGCCTTGCTCGCCTTGTGGTCCTCGGACCACTCGCTGGCGGCCGAGATGAAGCGGGATGTGGTTTATGGCGAGGTGGACGGCTACAAACTGCTCCTCGACGTGAGCGTGCCGGACGGCAAAGGCCCCTTCCCCGTGGTGATCCTGGTCCACGGCGGCGGATGGTCCTCGGGCGACAAAGCCGGTGCGGAAAAACCCGGCTCGGGCGCGGATATCACCCCGTGGTTCGCGCCGCTCACGGAAGCGGGCTTCGCCTGGGTTTCGATTAACTACCGCCTGGCGCCGGCCTATCGCTGGCCGGCCTGCCTCGACGACACCCGCACGGCGGTAGCCTGGGTGCGAGCGCACGCGACGGAGTTTGGCGGCGACCCGGCTCGCCTCGCCTT
>JBEGTN010000530.1:0-3962 GCA_041179405.1 Verrucomicrobiota bacterium | reverse complement strand
TACCAGTGCTTCGCCCAGACACCGTCCTGGGCGTGCGGCCCGGCGGGCCAGTGAAGCATTGCCGGATCCCACTCAAGTCCAAGAGCGGAGCAGAGGGCGCGCAGTGAAGCCTCGGGGCGGGCGCGCAGTTGGGCGGCGTCGATCACCGGCGGCGGCGTGCCCTTGGCCGCATGGAGATATTCGAAAAGTTGGAGCTGCCAAGGCAGGCCGGTCTCCGCGAGTGTCATCGTAGGATGAACTTTTTGGTAGCTGGCGATCACGCGACCAGGATGGCGGATAAGGAAAGCGTGGTCGAGCGCATCGAGCCACGGGCCGATCATCTCCGTCCGCATGTGGTGCGCCATGTGTTTTTGATACCAGACCGGGCGAGGCAAGGGCGCCGCGCCCTCGGTCAACTGCCGCGCCACGACATGCCAGACGTTTGATTGGCTCGCGATCACCTCGTCCCGTCCGGGATGCTGAAGCGCACAGGATGACAGATAGGTCGCGTAAAAAGGCTCATCGCTAACTACGCAGTCAGCCCGCGATGAAAAACTGCGCATAAGCGCGGTGGAGAGATTGCGGGGGCCGGACCAGAGGGCGATGCGGCGGGTGGGAGCGGAGGATGACATGGCGGTAAGCGGGTGATCAGCGGTTAATTTCAGGTGGGAGATTACGAAGGAAAAAATCCATGCGACGGCGCTTTCCGGCGGCGCTTTCAGCGGCACCGTGACCGACGCCAGGCATGAGCAGATACTCAAAGTCTTTGCCCGCGCGCACCAGGCGATCGACGACTTGCAGCGTGCTGGCAGGATCCACGTTGGTATCCTGTGCGCCCACCATGAGAAAAAGGCGGCCCTTCAGCTTGGCGGCGTCCTCCAGGTTGGATGCGGCGACGTAGCTCCCGTCGAGCGGCCAACCGAGCCATTGTTCGTTCCACCAGATCTTGTCCATGCGGTTGTCGTGACACCCACAGTCGGCGAAGGCAGTGGAGTAGAAATCGGAGTGGTCAAGCAGCGCGCGCATGGCGCTCTGCCCACCCGCGCTTCCGCCATAAATGCCGACCCGTGAAACATCCATCCACGGCCGCGTGGCGGCCGCGGCCCGCAGCCAGGCGATACGATCGGGGAAGCCCGCATCCTGGAGGTTTTTCCACGCCACGGAGTGAAAGGCGCGCCCGCGGTGATTGGTGCCCATGCCGTCAGACTGCACGACAACATAGCCGAGACGGGCGAAGCCCTGCTGCCGCGTCACCAGGGAAAAGCTCTTTGGCGCAAAGGCGTCTTGCGGGCCGGCGTAGACCTCTTCCAACACGGGGTAATGCCGTTTGGGATCGAAGCCCGGCGGACGAATGATGACGCCGTATATTAACGTGCGCCCATCACGACCCGGCGCGGTAAAACGCTCCGGAGCGATCCAGCCGGTGGCGAGCAGGGCGGAGGCGTCCGCACGTTCGAGGGTCGCAACCAGCGCGCCGTTGTCGGCGCGTCGCAATTCGGTGACGGGGGGCAGATCGACGCGCGACCAGCTATCGACAAACCATCGCCGGTCCGGCGACCACGCCACGTGATGCATGCCATCTCCCTCGGTCAGGCGAATGAACCCGGTGCCGTCGAGATTTACCCGGCAAAGGTGCAGATGGTAGGGATCTTCTCCTGGACGCACCCCGCCCGCATAAAACCAGATTTGGCCTCGTGTGGCGTCCACGCTTTCGACTTTACGAACCACCCACTCGCCTTGGGTGAGCTGGCGCGGGGCATGTTGACCGTCCACATCGTAGAGCCAGAGATGGGCAAAGCCGTCGCGTTCACTCATCCACAGGAGCTGGCGATCGCCCGGCAGCCACTCGCGCCAGGTCTTGTTGGTATAGTCGATGAAAGTCTTGCTGGTTTCCTCAACCACAGTGCGCACCCCGGCGGATTTCACGTCGATGGCGAGAATGCGGTAGAGCTGATGGCCGCGTTGGTTGTAGTCGAAATAGACTTCGTGGCCGTCGGCCGACCAGCGATAGGCGATCCTTCCGTCGGTGGTGAAAAATGTCGGGCACAAGCTGCGGTCGATAGCGCGAACCGTAACGGACGGGACAGCGGCGGCACTGAGATTAATCAGAACCGGCGTGGGGTCCGGCAGAGGATCGCCGGGTTTAATGTAATCGAGCTGCCGAGTGCGGGGCTGGAGCTGATCTGACGGCGAAGATTCGACGAGGGTGATCTGGCGCACCGGCACGCGAGCCACACGAGTCAGGACTAGGGCTCGGGAATCGGGCGCCCAAACGGCGGGGCCGATGTAGGGGCGCTCGGCAGTGCCGTCGGAGGTCACCCGGATATCCGCGCTGGCCGCTGCCGCGTCGGCGGGGTGAAGAACGACATTATTATCCACCCAACGAAGCTCCCAACGGCCATCGGGCGAGAGATCGGCCGGGCGGTGATCGGAGTCACCAGGCGGAGGCGAAGCGGCGGGGCCGTCGATGATGATGTGTTGTCGTGAATCGTTAGCCTCGACGATACCTACGGTTTTGCTGGCGGAATCAGCGACCAACCAGACGTGGCCCTCGTAGGTTTCTCGTGTCAATCGGGCGCCGGCGGCAATGGTGTCGTAGGGCTGGCGTTCGCCGGAGTGATCAATCCAGAAAAGGCGAACGGGGCCGGCAGTCGTATTCTTGAAAACGATAGCCGTGGCGGGACCGGTGCCGTGGCTGCGCGGAGTGCGCCGCGACAGCTTCATCCCGCTGGTCCGCGTCTCCTGCGCGGGAGGCAGGCCGAGTTCAAGAAACGTGCTCGCGCGACGGATCGTGCCGTCGGTGGCGTTGACCAAGACGTATTCCCGAGTGTGCGGACCCGTGGCGACCTCATACCAGAACCGTTCGCCGTCGGGCTGCCAGTGCGGGCGGACATCGTCGCGATAAACGAGATCGCGGGTGGACTCGGCCCAACTCAGGGCCTTGTCGATGCGGGCGGATAAATCCGACGGCATGGCGGGAGCCGGGCAAAGAGCGGAGATGAGCACAGTCAAAAACGTGAGGGCGAAACGAGGCACGGCTAGATTTGAGGCACGGGAGGCAAATGCTCGATCAGCCCGTGGCGATTGGCGACCGACGAGCGAAGCAGGGCTTCAACCTCGTCGATCTCTCTCGGGCAGTCGGCGGTGAGGTTTTCGCAACCAGTCTCGGTGACGACAACGGTGTCTTCGACACGTATGTAGAGCTCTTCCTCGGGCACGACCAACTCGGGGTCGAGGGCGAAGACGAGGCCGGGCATCATGGGGCGGTCATACCACGTAGCCGATTCGTGCACCGGCATCCCGACGCCGTGCGAAAGCGGACGCGGGCTTTCAAGCAGGCGCAGCGCGGCGTCGCGATAGATGGGCTTTGACCACGTCCGTGCCTCGACGACGGGGCGGAGTCTCTCCGCGGCCTCGGCCAGCACCTGGGCCTTGGTTGCGTGAGGACGGATCAGGGAGAGCAGCACCTTGTGATGTTCGAGCACGAAGCCGTAGAGCTCGCGCTGCAAAGGAGAGTAGGTGCCGTTGACCGGCCACATACGGCCGATGTCCGAGGTGTAGTAACGATAATCCGGCGCGTAATCGAAGAGCACGAGGTCGCCGTCGCGCAGGGCGGTGTTGTTCCGCCAATAATGCATCATCCAGATATTCGCGCCGGTGGCGATGATGGGCCGGTAACCTGCGGAACGGGCTCCGGCGGCGAGAAAGACATAGTCCGCGACGGCGCCGAGCTGGTATTCGAAAACGCCCGGACGGGAGGCCTTCATTGCCTCGACGCAGGCCATCGCCGTCAACTTCCCGGCGTGGCGCATGAGTTTGAGCTCGGCGTGGGATTTTAAGAGACGCTGGCGATGGAGCGCGGGGGAGAAATCGCGAAACTGAACATCAGGCGAAAGTTCAGCGATGCGATTGCGCAAATGCGCCTCACGCGACGGACGAGCGTCGAGCGGATCGGCTGCAATGCGGCGCTGCCAATGGCGCAG
>JBEGTN010000529.1:0-2714 GCA_041179405.1 Verrucomicrobiota bacterium | reverse complement strand
GCCCTGCGCAACAACAACAGCCGCCTGCTCAAGCGCCTCGGCGGCGACTCCGGCGTGGACTCGATCGGCGACTTCCCGCAGGCCCGCGCGCTCTCGCGCTACCTCGACACCCTCGACCGCGAGAACGCCCTGCCGAAGGTCGTGCTGTATAACCTCAACCCGGCCGACAACTACGTCTTCGCGACGATGATCGGCAACTTCCAGGACGGCCCCTCGGCCGGCAAGATCCAGTTCGGCAGCGGCTGGTGGTTCCTCGACCAGAAAGAGGCGATGGAGTGGCAGATCAACGCGCTCAGTTCGCTCGGCCTGCTCTCGAAGTTCGTCGGCATGTTGACGGACTCGCGAAGCTTCCTCTCGTATCCCCGCCACGAATACTTCCGCCGTCTCCTGTGCAAGATGATCGGCGAGGATGTGGAGGCCGGCCTGATCCCGGCCGACGCCGCCGAGCTGACCAAGCTGGTGTCCGACATCAGCTACGCCAACGCCGCCGGCTACTTCGGCCTCGAAGTGTCGAAGGACTGGTGAGGGCGACCCAAGGCCGCGCCGCCTCCCCTGTCTGACTCTCTCGGGTTCTCGGTGGCCCGGGAGAGGGTGGCGGGAGCAAGATGCTCCCGCTACTTTGGCAGCGTCCGCTTTAGTGAAGTTAAACGCGCCCTTTTGGTGCATTCGGCGCTCGCACCGCTTGCCGTCAGCCCGCGCCGAGACGGCGGCGGAAGAGTTGCACGGCCATACCGAGGGTCAGGTGGGCCAGCTCGGGGTCGTAGCGCAGGCCTTCGTCGCGCAGGAAAGCGTGGGCGGCGTTGAACTCGTGCCAGGTGAAACTCGCCCCCGCCGCCGCGAGCGCGGCGTAGATCGTCGCCCGGCCTTCCGCCGGCACGTGCGGGTCTTGCCGGCCCCAGATCATGAGCAACTCGCCGGGGATGTCGCGGATGCGGTCGAGCGAGTCGTCCGCCTGCCCAAGGCCGAGGCTGTGTTTGTGCAGGTCCGTCGCGTAGAAACACACGGCGGCGGAGACGGCGGGGTTCATCGCGGCGCGGAAGGCGAGGTGGCCGCCGAGGCAGATGCCCATGACGCCGACGCGGCCGGTGCCGGACTCGTGCCCTTGCAAGTAGGCGACGGCGGCCTGGGCGTCGGCATCATAGCTGGCGAGGGGCTTGGCGTATTTAAGTTCGTTGCCCTTGTCGGCCCCGGCCTGGTCGTAGGCGAGCACGGCGCCGGCAGGCAGGAACTCGTGGTAAACCTCGGGCACGGCGACGAGGAAGCCGTGCCCGGCCAGCCAGGCGGCAGTGCGGGCGATGGGCGCGGTGACCTGGAAAATCTCCGAATAAAGCACGATGCCCGGGTGGCGGCCCTCGCCGGCGGGGCGGTAGAGGTGGGTGCGCATGGGGCCGGCGGGCGTGGGCAGGTCGATGAAGGAGGGTTCGCGGATGGTCATGGTGAAAGCGGGTGGGCGGCCACAGTGGAGCGGGCGGCGGCGCCGGGGGCGAGGTTTTCGGAGGGGCGAAAATTGGGGCTCCCCATTCGCCGTGCGGCGCGGCACGGTGGTCCGCACATGGCTCTCCTCGGCAAACGTAATCTCCTCCGCATCGTGCGCGGCGCTCCTCCCGGTTTTTATCTGGATGGCGGCACGCATGGCGAAATTTTGCTGCCCGGCAGCCTCATCCCGGCGGGCGCAACCCCCGGCGGCGACATCGAGGTCTTTATCTATCGCGACTCCGAAGACCGTCTCGTCGCCACCACGCAAAAGCCCTACGCCGAGGTCGGCGAGTTCGCCGCGCTGCGGGTGGTGGGCATCAACCCGCGCATCGGCATATTTCTCGACTGGGGACTGGACAAGGACCTGCTGCTGCCGGTGCGCGAGCAGTCGGGGCCCTTGCAAATCGGCGAGCTGGTGATCGTGCAGGTGATGCTCGATGAACGCAGCGACCGCATCGTGGCCAGCGCGCGGCTGAACCGCCGCCTCAACCTCACGCCGCCCACCTACGCCGAGGGGCAGGCGGTGCGGCTGCTGGTCACGGGCGAGACGCCGCTCGGCTACAACGTGATCGTGGAAAATGCCCACCGCGCCTTGCTCTATCGTTCGGATTTGTCGGGGCCGTTGACCTATGGGGCGAGCTTCAAGGGCTACGTGCGCACGGTGCGCGAGGACGGCAAGATCGACGTGGCGCTGGACCGCGCGGGCTACCACCGCATCGCGCCGCTAACGGATACCATCGTGGAAAAAGTGCGGGCGGCGGGCGGGCGCATGCCCTTCCACGACGGCAGCTCGCCGGAGGAAATCCGCGCGGCGTTTGGCGTGAGCAAGAAAGCCTTCAAACAAGCCATCGGGTTGCTGTTCAAAGCCCGCCGGCTCGTGATCGAAGAGCACGGCATCCGCCTGACGGATACGAAAGGGTGAGAATCGGCGCGGCTCAGCGGGCGGTCTCGCGGTCGCGGTAGCGTCGGGTGGCGTCGCGGACGGAGAGGTAGGGGTCCACGGCGGACTGCTTGAAGCTGTCGTAGAGCTTCAGGCTGGCGGGCAGGCCGCTCATCACGTCGGTGCCGGTGATCGTGGCGCGCCAGGGCAGGTCCAGGCCGTCGAGCCACTCGCGGTTGGCGACGTTGATGAAGTGCCAGCCGGTCGGGGCCAGCACGGTGTCGCCGGCGCGGCCCGCGAAGTCGCGCAGGCTGGCACCGCCGAGGAGAGGGGCGACGAGGTAGGGGCCGTGGGGCAC
>JBEGTN010000528.1:0-4464 GCA_041179405.1 Verrucomicrobiota bacterium | reverse complement strand
TTCCGTTTCTCGACACCCTCGGCATCCCGTCTCCCGTGCTCGCCAACGCCTTCGTCGTGGAAAACGTCCCCTACCACTGGAAACGCGGCTGCTCCGAACCCTTGCCCACCCCATGAAGCGCAGCCGATTTCAAGGCGTTGCCACCATCGTCCGGTTTAACTGGCACTTCTTCGTGATCGCCGCCGTCGGTGTCGCGCTCCTGCTGGCCGCCGCCTGTTTCCTCCCTCCCCTGCCCTCGGCCCTCGCCGGTTTTTCCGCCGCCGCCACCGCCCTCGCGGTCCTCGTCTCTCTCGCGGCCAGTTACATCGCCTACGACGCCTCCGGCCTCTACGACCTCGCCTGGCTCGCCCCGTGGATGCCCGCCGCTGGAGCCGCCGCCAACCTCCACGCCGGCTTCGATGAAACAAGCGTGCCGCTGCGCTCCGCCCACCCCGCGCTTCGTTGGGACATCCTCGATTTCTACGACCCCGCAAAACACACCGAGGTCTCTATCCGCCGCGCCCGCGCCGCCCACCCGCCTCAGCCCGGCACGCTGTCCGTCCGCACCGCCGCGCTTCCGCTCCCCGACGCTTCGCTCGACCGCGCCCTGCTCCTGCTCGCCGCCCACGAGATACGCGACCACGCCGAACGCGTCGCCTTCTTCCGCGAACTCCGCCGCACCCTGCGGGCCGATGGACTCGTCATCGTCACCGAGCACCTGCGCGACCGGGAAAACCTGTTGGCCTACAACCTCGGAGCCTGGCATTTCCACACGCCCGCCGAGTGGCTCGCCACCTTTGCCGAAGCCGGCCTCGTGATCGTGACTCGCCAAAAACTCAACCCCTTCATCACCCTCTTCGTCCTCCGACCCGCATGAAACTCTGGCTTGAAATCAACGGCGCGCTCCTCGTCGTCCTCGCGCTGCTCCACGGCGTTTTCCCGCGCTACTTTCGCTGGAAAGACGAGCTGCGCTCGGCCTCGCTGCTCACCCGCCAGATCCTGCACGTCCACACCTTCTTCATCGCGCTCACCGTCGGCCTCATGGGGCTGCTGTGCCTGACCAGCGCCGCCGAGCTCCTCACAACAAAACTCGGCCGCACCCTCTGCGCCGGCCTGTTCGTGTTTTGGTTCTGCCGTCTCTTCATCCAGTTTTTCGGCTACTCCCCCGAACTCTGGCGCGGCAAACGCTTCGAAACCATTGTCCACATCGCCTTTTCATTCCTCTGGCTCGACCTGACCACCTGCTTCGCCTGCGCCATCGGGTTTCCCTTAGCGCTTTCCCCTTCGTAAAACCTCGGCCTCCCGCCACGGCGTGGGGGCCATGCCGCGCGCGCGTTTGAACGCGTTGGAAAAATGGAACGCGGACGAATACCCCAGCATCTCCGCGATTTCCTTGGCCGATAACTCCGTGTTGGCCAGCAGGTCCGCCGCCCTGCGCAACCGCGCCTCGGCGTGAAAGGCTCGCGGCCCGATCCCGCATTCCCGGCGGAAGGCCTGGCGAAAGTGCGAACCGCCCAGGCCCGCCGCCGCCGCCACCGCACGCGCATCGAAGGGCTGCGCGCACCCCTCCATAAGAAACCGCCGCGAGCGCTCCAGCCGTTCGGCCACGCTCGCCTTGCCGCCGTCGGGTCGCGCCGCCGGTTCGCATAGCCGGCTCAAAAGATGAAGCGCGAGCGTCGCCGCCGAATCGCGACCGCTCCCCGCCGGCCGGCCGGCGAGGATGTGCAAGCGGGCAAAGAGTTGCGCGATCTCCGCCGGGTCGGATGGCGCGATCAACGGGCGCGCAGGCGAGACCAAGCCTTCCTCCACAGCCTGGTCAAAGGCCCGGCCACGACACTCGATCCAGTGTTCCGTCCAACCGATCTCCGGCTCGGGCGCGTAGCGATGCCACACGCCGGGGAAAAGAATGAACACCGCGCCCCCCTCAACCCGAAACGAAGCGCCGGGCCGACCTGATTCCAGCACCCCTTTGCCCTCCGCGATAAAGACGATCTGAAAACTTTGCAGGACGCGCCCGCGCTCCCAGTCGAACTGATGATCGTCGGGATGCCGCTCCGGGGGATACTTCCAGCCGGGGAACAGGCGGGTGTAGCCGATGGCCCCCAGCTCGCAACCCCAGACCCGGCTTCGAGGCGAAGCGGGGAAATAGCGAAAATAGTCCTTCATCAAAATGCCTTCGTTTTATGTATCTCTGGAAAACTCCGTGCAGAACGCGACACCTAACAAGGAATGAAGATACTCAAATTAATCGTGTGACGTTTGATGTATGCCTTGTGGCATCGCAGCCATTGCCGAATCCGGTCCGGACATGGTATTCTACCTGTCCCCCACTATCCCATGCGCTCCGTCAAAATCGGTCTCTTCGGTATCGGCCTCGACACTTACTGGCCCCAGTTCGCCGGTCTCGAAACCCGCCTGCGCGGCTACGTCGATCTGGTCGCCGGCCGCCTCACCCGACCCGACGTCGAGATCGTCAACCTCGGCTTGATCGACAACCCCGAAAAGGCGCTGCAAGCCGGCCATGATTTCCGCGCCGCCGATGTGGATCTGATTTTCCTCCACGTCACTACCTACGCGCTCTCCTCGACCGTCCTGCCCGTGGTGCGCCGCGCCAAGGTCCCCGTCATCATCCTCAACCTCCAGCCCGCCGCCGCCATCGACTACGCTTCGTTTAACCGCATGGGCGACCGCACCGCCATGACCGGCGAATGGCTCGCCCATTGCGGCGCGTGCCCCGTGCCGGAGATTGCCAACGTCTTTAACCGCTGCGGCATCGCATTCCACCAGGTTACCGGCATGTTGCACGAGGATGCCGCCGCCTGGTCCGAGATCGACGCCTGGATCGACGCCGCCCGAGTCGCGCACGTGATGGAGCATAACCGACTCGGCGTCATGGGGCATTACTACAACGGCATGTTGGACATCTACTCCGACCTCACTCAGCAATGCGCGCACTTCGGAGGTCACATCGAAATCGTCGAGGTGGACGAATTAGCCGCCCTTCGCCGCGAAGTTTCCGAAGCACAAATCACCGCTCGCATCGCCGAGTTTCGCGCCACCTTCGATGTGCAGCCCGACTGCTCCGGGCCCGAGCTCGCGCGCGCCGCCCGCACTTCCGTCGCCCTTGACCGCCTCGTCGCCGAACACCGCCTCGGCTCACTCGCCTACTACTACATGGGCACAGGCAACGTCGACAACGAGGACGCCATCTCCTCCATCATCCTCGGCAACTCCCTCCTCACCGCGCGCGGCGTGCCCGTGGCGGGCGAACTCGAGATCAAAAACGCCCAGGCGATGAAGATCATGGACAGCTTCGGTGTCGGCGGCTCCTTCACCGAATACTACGCGATGGACTACACCGACGACGTTGTGCTGATGGGCCACGACGGCCCCGGCCACCTCGCCATCGCGGAGGGCAAGACCAAGGTGCGCCCGCTCTCGGTTTACCACGGCAAGGTCGGCCGCGGCCTATCGGTCGAGATGTCGGTCAAGCACGGCCCCGTCACCCTCCTTTCCATCGTCCAAACCCGCGACGGAAAATTAAAACTCCTCGCCGCCGAGGGCGAATCCGTCCCCGGCCCCATCCTCGAAATCGGCAACACCAACAGCCGCTACCGCTTCCCCTGTGGCGCGCGCCGCTTCGTCAACGCCTGGAACTCCCACGGCCCCGCCCACCACTGCGCCGTCGGCATCGGCCACATCCTGCCCAAGCTGGAAAAACTCGCCTCGCTCCTTAATTTGGAAATCGCCGTCGTTCGCTGAGCATCCAGCCACGCATCCACCTAGAAACTACGCAGCCCGCCTCGTGAAAACCTTAAAACTTCCGTCGCCGCGTCCAGGCCGTTTCGCGCGCGCCTTCACTTCCCTGCTGATCACACTTATCGCCGCCGCCATGTGTCCGTCCGCCGCCCAAGCCGCCCCGCTTTCAACCCCGCTCGACCAGACTGCAGACACCATTGGAGCGACCCTTCAGCAAGCGATGATCTGGACGCCCGCCGGCAATCAGGCGGAGTCCGCCTTCGTGGCTTTCCGCAAACGCTTCGAGCTCGCATCAGCCCCGCGCGAGGCGACTCTGCATATCTTCGCCGACGCACGTTATATCCTCTGGATAAACGGCCGACCGGTATCACGAGGCCCCGCCCGTTTCGAGCCGCGCGGACCCGAATACGACAGCCTCGACGTCGCCTCCTCGCTCCACTCCGGCGAGAATCAAATCACCGTTCTTGTGATGGGCTACGACCGCGAGCTCGAGGCGGTCAATGACGGCATGGGCCAGGGCAACAACGCCCGCATGATGAAACACCCACCCTCGCTTACCCTGCGCCTCGATATCGGTGCCCGACCGGTCCTGACCACCGACGAGAGCTGGCGCTGGACCGATCACACCCGTTACCGCAATCCCATCATCGACTGGGCCAACATAAAGGATCACATCGACGCGCGGGTAGAGGACGGCGACTGGACCCAGCCCGGCTACAACGACCA
>JBEGTN010000527.1:0-5779 GCA_041179405.1 Verrucomicrobiota bacterium | reverse complement strand
TTCTCGACCTCGGTGATGCCGGAAGGGATGGCGATGACGACGCGGGGCGGAGCGCGGAAGGAGCCGCTGGAGACCTTGCGGATGAAGTAGCGGAGCATCGCCTCGGTGACGTCGAAGTCGGCGATGACGCCGTCCTTCATGGGGCGGATGGCGGTGATGTTGCCGGGGGTGCGGCCGAGCATCTTTTTGGCCTCGTCGCCGACGGCGCGGACCTTGCGCGTGACGGTGTCGAGCGCGACCACGGAGGGTTCGCGGAGGACGATGCCCTTGTCCTTGACGTAAACGAGGGTGTTGGCGGTGCCGAGGTCGATGCCGATGTCGTTGGAGAAGTAG
Source organism: Verrucomicrobiota bacterium (assembly GCA_041179405.1). GTDB lineage: Bacteria > Verrucomicrobiota > Verrucomicrobiia > Opitutales > Opitutaceae > IMCC26134_A. The sequence goes on along the minus strand of JBEGTN010000527.1, from coordinate 5,446 downwards.
CCGAAAAGGGATTTGGACATGATGCTGGAAGCGGAAAAAGGAGAAGGGCCGCCGTCGGCGGCGGATGCGGCGCATGCAATTGCCGCGCCTGAAAGGTGTCAAAGGCGAAAAAGTCGCGGATTAGTCGTGAACAGGCGCGTGCATTTTCCAGCGGGCGCGTGAACCAGCCGTGCTCGATGGAATGGATTTATAAAATTAAAACCAATTCCGTCCGTGTCTGGCATGGCAGCTGCGAAGATTGTCCACACATGAGCACTCAACCGGGATACATTATGGGTAACACTCTATTTCAGCAGGTAATGCAGGCGCCCAATGTTCTTGGCTATGTTCTGTGTTCAGAGGCCGGCGATGTGGTGGAGCAGGAGGGCAGCGAGGTGTCCGTCCTCGCGACAGTGATGGTTTATTTTCAACAGGTCGCAGGGTTGATCGGCGACTCTTTCGGTCTGGAGGAGTTTCAGGAGGCACAAATTCAGAGCAAGTCGCTCACGGTGCTTTGCATACCGCACAAGGCGGGCTCTTTCGGGGTGATCCTCAGCTCACGCACGAAGATCAACGAAGTCACCGCCATCGTTCACCAGGTCCTTGCCGCCGATAACGCCTAATCTCTTCTCGCCATGGAAATCACCAAGCTTTTCGACAATATTTTGGATCTGCCCGGTATCGAAGGCGTCTGCTTTTTTGGAACGGAGGGCCAGATTTACGTCAATCGTCTGCCGACATTTTTATCCAACGAACTCTTTGCCGACGCCCAGCGCCGGATCGTTGCGATGTATGAGACGATGGATGACAATTTCCTGCCTAGTGACGACTACATGCTGAAGTTCAGCGACCGGTGGCTTTTGCTGCGTCGTTCGGACAAACAAGTGCTTTTGGTGCTGGCAGGTGAAAAGGCCAATCTGGCCTCCACCCGCATGGTCACGAACATGACAATCAAGCATCTCACGCCTGCAGTCGTGCAGCAGCTTTCGGTGATAGGAAACGTGCCGGCCAAGCCGGCGGTGGCCGCCTCCCCGACGGCGGCGGCGTCCGCACCTGCGGCGGGCACGCGTTCGCCGATACCGCCACCGGCCGTCGCGGCGGCCGCCGTGCTTGCGCCTGCTCCGGCTCCCGCGCCGGCGCCGGCTACGCCGCAACGGATGTATCGGGGGCGGGCTTATTGATTTTATCCGAGGCTTTCTTGCCAGGCGTCCGGGGCGGGCTTTTTCGCCCCTCGGGCGGTGCTTAGCGGCAAGTTGTCTGGTGTAACATGAGCGACCAAGCCGTTGTTTGTATTTCCGACCCCAAATTAAGGGACCTGTTTTCGCTCATACTGGCGGATTCAGGAGCCATGGTGGCCGCTTGTCCTGATTTGGAGGAGATGCTGCGCGTGCTGAGGGCGCGATTCTGCCGCCTGTGCGTGGTGATGCAGGGGATGTCGGCCGATATGGCGGACGTCATAGATGCGGTCCGGTCGGCCTCTCCCGGCACGAAGATACTGCTGATCGCGAACCGCGAGGACGTGGACGGGGTGTTACCCCTTTTTCAAAGAGGGCTTACGGACGCCATCCTGCAGCCGATCAACGCGAGGCGTGCAGTCGGCGCGTTGCAGGGGTTGATGGGGAAGCCCGGTTTGATTTCGGCTCCTGCGGATGCCCCGGGCCGCCAGACGACGGGCGGCGCGCAAAACGACTCGGCTTATCGCCCGGAGCATCTGGTGGTCCGCAGCCAGGCGATGCAAAAGGTGATGAGCGAGCTATGGGCGGCGGCGAAAGATCCGATAGGAGTGATCTTGCGTGGAGAGCCAGGCTCGGAGTTTGAACTGGCGGCGAGAGAGTTTCAGGCGATGGGAGGCGATCCCGGCGGTTACCTTGTGGTGTTGTCGCATCTGGAATTCAACATGGATGCACTGGCCACTCAAGTCGCGCTGGATCGCTTGAACGAGGGCATGCCCAGGACCTATTTTCTACCTGAGGTGGGGAAACTCACGAAAGAGCAGGCCAGGGAACTGCTGGATTTCTTGCGCCGGGAACGGCGGCGGCGCGAGACGTCGAAGCCGCTGCGGATCGTGATCGCGGCGAGTGTGAACGAGTGCGATCCGTCGCACCCCGAGGCCGAAATACTCGAGGAGTTGCAGTTCATCATCTCCTCGGTGGTGACGTTGCCCGCGTTGCGCGAACGGCGTGAAGATCTGGAGCCGCTGGTGCGACGCATCCTGATGGATTTAACCGCGATCTTCCCGGCCTATCGAGCCCGCTCGTTGCATCCGGCTACGCTCCAGTGGTTATGCGCCAGACCCTGGCGGGGGAATTACCACGAGTTGGTCGCGGCGTTGCGTGTCGCGGTGAAGGATTGCGGCAACCGGGAGCTTGCCGCCGGGCACTTCGGAAACTTGAGCTCCTCCGTCTCGGCGCGGCCATTCGACCTTGAGGAGATCGCCGCAGATCGCGTGCTCGCGGCAGTGCAAATGGCCGCCGCGCCTCCAGTGCGGACATAGGCCTGCAAACCGCCCGGCCGGTTCAAGAGCTTGACGAGACGAAGCGGGTGACGCCTAACCCTTAGAACATGGACAGTGTCGATTTCATCCAGGATCTGGCGATCATCCTAGCAGCGGCGGCGGGCATGGGCTGGCTCTGTCAGCGGGCGGGTCTTTCCGCCGTGGTCGGCTATCTGGTCGCAGGGATGGTGGTGGGGCCGCATACACCGCCTTTTTCGTTGGTAACTCACGAGACGAGCATCGCGACCGCGGCGCAGGTGGGGCTGGTTTTCCTGATGTTTTCGATCGGGTTGAGGCTGAGCCTCCGACGATTGAAACGACTGGGCGCGGGCATGCTGCTGGCGGTTTTCACCTCGGCGGTGCTGACCTACTATCTGACGCGCGGCCTCGGCGCGGCGATAGGGCTGAACGGCACGGAAACATTATTTTTAGCCGGGATGTTGATGGCCTCTTCGTCGGCCATCATCGGAAAAGTTTTGCACGAGACGGGCATGGGCCACGAGCGGGCCGCGCAGCTCGCCATGGGGGTGACGGTGCTGGAAGACGTGGTGGCGGTGGTGATGCTCACCGTGCTGAACTCCGTGATCGGAGGGGCGCAGGCCACCGATAGCGGTCCAGGGTTGTGGGGCACACTGGGAGCCTTCGGCGCCTTCGTCGTGTTTGCGGGTATAATGGGTTTGTTGATCGTGCCGTGGTTGCTGCGCAAACTCAGCCTCGGGGCGGACGAGGAGCTGCAAACGCTGGTCACCGGCGCGCTGCTTTTCGGGCTGGCGGTGGCGGCGGTCTATGCGGGCTACTCGCTCGCCCTGGGGGCCTTCCTCTTTGGAACCATCGTGGCGGAGACGCCCCAACGACACCAGGTGGAGCGGGTTTTTGAAGGCATGCGCGATGTTTTTAGCGCGGTGTTTTTCGTGGGCATAGGATTGCAGATCGACGTGCGCCTGCTGGGCGAGTCCTGGTGGATGATCCTGGCGCTCTCGGCATTCACGCTCGTGGTGCGGGTGGGCGCGGTGACGACCGGGCTGACGCTGATCGGCAACCGGCAAAAGGAGGCTCTGCAGGCCGGCTTGATGGCCACGCCGATCGGCGAGTTTTCCTTCATCATCGCCCAGCTGGGAGTGGCGGCGGCAGTGGTGCCCGCCCGCTATTATCCAATGGCAGTCGGCCTGTCCTTGATGACATCCCTCGTGGCGCCGTTGTTGATGCGCCGATCGGAGAAGATCGCGGGTAAAGTCCTCGCACTTCGGCCGGGGTGGCTGGTCTCCGCGCTGGACGGTTATCACGACTGGCTGGAGCGGATGCGGGAGAGACGCAGCGGCAACGTGCTTTGGAAACTGAGCCGCAAGCGCATCATCCAGATTGTAGTCGAGCTGCTCTTTGTGTCCGGCCTGCTGGTCTTCGCTGAACCGATGGAGCAGACGGTCACCGAGTGGCTGGGGCGCGACTGGCTCTTTGAAAACGGGCCGGCCTACCTGTTTTGGCTGGGACTGGTTGCAGTGTCCACGATGCCATTATTCGCGGCCTGGCGGAATATCGGCGCACTGGCCATGATCGTGGCGGATTTCAGCACTCACGGGCATCCCAGGGCCGCGCATTTACGCCCCTTGATCGCAAATGGAGCGAGGTTGATCGCGCTGGTGACGCTGGTGGTCTGGGTGGCATCGTTCGCGCCGTCGGGAGCGGTGGCGCGCTGGATACTGCTGGCCAGCCTGTTGATCGCGGCGACCTCGCTTCTGCTGCTACGCCGGCGACTGGTCTATTGGCACAGCGAGCTGGAGGTGGAGTTGCAGGGCCTGCTGGACGAGAACACCACCGGGCGGCTGACGGCGACGTCCGTGCCGTGGCTGGGGCGGCACGATGAATGGAGGCTCAACGTAACCGAATGTGTGATACCGGATCTGGCGGCGTGCTCCGGGCTGACCCTGGCACAGCTCAATCTTCGCTCACGGCATGGTTGCACGGTGGTCGGGATCGAGCGGCAGGGCTGCATGATCGCCCAGCCCGGGCCGGAGTGCGCGCTCTATCCGAGGGACCGCGTATTGATGCTGGGCAGCCCGGAGCAGACTGCGGCGGCCAAGGCGGGGCTTTGCGTGGTTTCGGTCGCGACGGAGGGGTCCGAGTTTGATGCGGTGGGCTTGGAGCTGGTGAGTGTGCCGGCGGGAAGCCGGGCGGCAGGACGAACACTGGCTGAACTCGCGCCCTCGGCGGGCCATGGGGTGCAGATCACCGGCATCCGGCGCGGAGCGATCCGTTTGCTCGGGCCTGGTGGCGAGGAGCGGGTGGGGGCGGGGGACGAGCTGCTGACCTTCGGCACGCCGGTGAAGCTGCGGGCATTCAAGGCTTGGGTGCGCGACACGGGTGCCGCCGAGGGCGAGGCCTCCGTATCATCAGGAAGCCGGGCATAAAAAAGACCCGACCGGTCAAGGGTCGGGTCCGATGCTTCTGGCGGGAAACAGGTAAATCGCGGGTGTCCGGGTTTAGTTACTGCCGTGGGTCTTCACGGCGTCGTCGCGCTTCGCTGCTTTGGCGGCGGCGAGTTCGGCCTTGGTGGCGGCGAGCTCGGCTTTGACATCGGCCTCGGTGGGCTCGGGCGTCTCGTTCTCCTTGGAGGCTTTTTTGAACTCTTTGATTGATTGTCCCATGCCTTTGGCCAACTCGGGTAGTTTTTTCGCTCCGAAGAGCAGAATAAGCACCGCAAGAACTATCAAAAGTTCAGGGCCGCCTAGACCTAGGAAACTACCGAGAGGGAGACTGGAATGCATGATCATTGCGGATTGGATGTTGATTGGCCGGGGCGGGGAGTAAAGTGGGAAAGGAGGGGGGAGCGGCCAAGGGATCGGGAAGGGGATTTAGCCTAGAAAACCGAGGCGGGGCTGGGTGCCGCCGAGAATGGGGTCGGCCGGGACGCCGAGCCACTTGTCGAGGACGGTGGCATAGACGGAGCGGAAATCCGTGGTGAAAGTGAGGTCGGCG
>JBEGTN010000526.1:0-11076 GCA_041179405.1 Verrucomicrobiota bacterium | reverse complement strand
TCAAGAACGTCGAAGGCGCGATCCATCGCAAGAAGCGCGTCGGCTGCGGCGAAGGCGGCGGCCACGGCAAAACCTCCGGTCGCGGCGGCAAGGGCCAGACGGCCCGCTCCGGCAGCTCCATCCGTCCCGGCTTCGAAGGCGGCCAGATGCCCCTTTACCGCAAACTCCCGCATCGCGGCTTTAACCAAGCCTCTTTCCGCGTCGAGATCCCCGTGATCAATGTCGGTGACTTCGCCCGTCTTGCGGCCGACGTGACCGAAATTAATGCCGCTGTGCTCGCTGCCGCCGGCTTGATCCGCGGCCGCGTAACCACCGTCAAGGTGCTTGGCGAAGGTGAAATCACCCGCGCCATCAAGGTCACCGCCGCCAAGTTTACCGAATCCGCCAAGGCCAAGATCGAGGCGGCTGGCGGTCAGGCAATCATCGGCTAAGTGTCGGATATGTCACGCCACGGTCACACCGACGTGACTTAGCTCCTTATACGGGCGGGTGAGTGCCATTCGGCACCCCCGCCCATTCTCGTTTTTTCGTCCCTGATATTTCCATACCGTGTTCTCCGCCTTTACCAATTCGCTTAAGATCCCCGAGCTGCGCTCGCGCATCTTTTACACCCTTGCGCTGCTCTTCGTCGCCCGCGTTGGTGCGCACATTCCGCTGCCCGGCCTCGATCCGAAGCCCTTGCAGACTTTCTTCGCCGATCAAGCCGGCGGTGCCGGTGGTGCGGTCATCGGTCTGTATAACATGTTTACCGGCGGCGCTCTTCTCAAGGGAGCGGTATTCGCCTTGGGAATCATGCCCTACATCAGCGCATCTATCATTTTCCAGTTGATGAGCGCGGTGGTTCCCGCTCTCAGCCGTCTGCAGCAAGAGGGTGAAGTGGGCCGTCAGAAACTCACCCAATACACGCGCTATGCCACCGTCATAATCTGTTTGGTGCAGGGCGCGTTGCTCATCCTGACCTTGGAGAATCCCTCCCGTTTGTTTCAGGGCTACGACGTTAATCAATACGGCCATATCGTTATCGCGGATCAGACCATGTTTCTTTTGAGTTCGATGGTCTTTTTGACCGCCGGAACCATGCTTCTGATGTGGTTGGGTGAGCAGATCACTGCCCGGGGTATTGGTAATGGCGTGTCGCTTTTGATCACGGTAGGTATTTTGGCGGACATTCCCGGTGCGGCTCACGCGCTCTGGCAGCTCGTTTTCGCCCCCGTTGGCGTGAAATCACTCGGCACCCCGCAGCTCATCATCATGCTGGTGCTGTTTATCGTCGTGACGATGGGCATCATCGCCGTCGTTCAGGGCCAGCGGAAGATTCCGGTCCAGTATGCCAAGCGCGTAGTTGGCAACAAGGTCATGGGCGGGCAAAATTCATTCCTTCCTCTCAAGGTTAACTATTCCGGCGTCATGCCCGTGATTTTTGCCAGCGCTATCCTGCTTTTCCCCCAGCAAATCCTTTCGCAGTTGGGCTCTGCCTTCGACCTCAAGTTCCTCATCGAGTTCTCAAGTAACCTCACGCCTGGCCATTGGGTTTATTATGTTACGATGGCGTTTCTGATTCTGTTTTTCAGCTATTTTTGGGTCTCGGTCATGTTCAAGCCGATCCAGATCGCCGACGATCTTAAGAAGTATGGCGGTTACATTCCCGGTGTTCGTCCGGGTGCGCCGACCGCTCAATTTTTAGATTTCGTGATGACTCGCCTCACGTTAGCGGGTGCGATTTTCCTCACCGTCATTGCCGTATTTCCCAACCTTTTGATGAACTACGTCCAGGTGCCGCATCGCATCGCCATATTCTTCGGCGGCACCGGCATGCTTATCACCGTGGGCGTCATTCTCGACACCATGAAGCAGGTCGAGACCTTCCTTCTGCAGCGGCACTACGATGGCTTCCTTAAGAAGGGTCGTATTCGTGCGCGCAACAGTAACGTGGGTTCAGCCATGAACGAGGCCGCCGACATGCAGACGGTCGGTAAGCTCTGGCTCGTGCTAGGAACCATTTTCTTAATCGGCATCACCGCTTGGGCCATTAAGTATTTTCAGGGAAATTAAAAATTCGGCTTTACACGCCGCCAAGTGTCTGATTGGTCTTCAAATCTTTTCCAGATCTCGGTCGGTCGTTCCACAAAACTACTGTTCCTCGATCAAGCCGATACTCTATCCGAGGATTGGATGAATTGGATTCGTTCTTTGCACATTGAGCACGTCTCTCCCGCCCACTTGTTGAGGCAGGAGATTTGTCGCCGCTCGCCGCTGGGCCTCACCGCCCGGCAAGCGCAGCAGCGGGGGATCGACCTCCCCGGCGAGACTCTGGTGGCGCTTTTGCGTCGCTGGTTTCACGCTCGCAAACCTGATGCGGGTTTCGCCTTGTGCGGATTCCCGGCTACGTTGCTCCAAGCTCGTATCTTCGACGAATGGCTGGATGCCCGGGACGAAAGTCTCGATGCCGTCCTGGCCTTAACGCCCGTTTCTGACGGTGCCCTCGCCGATTACTATCGCACCTTTGGGCTGCTTCAAGCGCAGCCCCTGACCGCCCCGCTTCTATGATTCCGATCAAAGACGAAACTGGCATCGCGCGAATGCGCGAGGCCTGCGCGGTCGCCGCTTCAGTCCTTCATCAAATGAAGGCTCACGTGAAGCCGGGTGTGACGACCTACGACTTGGACCAATTGGCAAAGAGTCTGATTGCCGGACACGGCGCGAAGAGCGCTTGTTTCGGTTACCAACTCGGCGACCGCCGCTATCCCGGCCACGCCTGCATCTCGGTTAACGAAGAGGTCGTTCACGGCATAGGTTCACTCAAACGCATCCTTCAAGATGGCGACATTGTCGCGTTGGATGTAGTGGTGGCCTACAACGGTTATATCGGCGACAACGCCACCACCGTTCCCGTCGGCGCGATCTCCCCCCGAGTCCAGGATCTCCTTACGGTTTCCCGCCAGGCCCTTGACCTCGGTGTTGCCCAGGCCCGGGTCGGCAACCGTATCGGCGATATTTCTCATGCGATCCAGCAGCACTGTGAAAAACATGGCTTCGGTATCGTCCGCGAGATGGTCGGCCACGGCGTAGGAGTAGCGATGCATGAGGAGCCGCAGATTCCCAACTACGGCCGCAAGGGTTCCGGGGCGAAAATTTACCCCGGGATGACCCTTGCCATCGAACCCATGGTTAACCTCGGCACGCACAAGACCAAGACACTCTCGGACGGTTGGACTATTGTCACCGCCGACTCCGCTCCTTCCGCTCACTTCGAGTTCACCGTCCTCACCCGCGAGGAAGGCCCCGAAATTCTGACCGTTCCTCCTTCGGGCGTGCTTTAAAGCGCGCCACCTACACTTTCCGTTAGTTTTCAGCATTAACTCTTAACCACCACCCATACCTATGCCTCGTCTCCTCGGCGTCGATATTCCCGCGAAGAAGAAAGTCGCGTATTCCCTCCGTTATATTTACGGAATCGGTCCCATCCGGGCCGACATCATTGTCAAGGAGGTCGGTATTGATCCCGACTCCCGTGCCGAAGCGCTCACCGAAGAGCAGCTCAACAAGATTCTCCACGTGATCACGGAGAACAAGTGGGTGGTCGAGGGCGATCTGCGCCGCGAACACATGGGCAATCTGAAGCGTCTTCAGGCCATTGGTTGCTATCGCGGCATCCGTCACCGTCGCAGTCTGCCCGTCCGCGGTCAACGCACCTCCACCAACGCCCGCACTCGCAAGGGACCCCGTCGCACTGTCGGCGTGTCCAAGGCGAAGGAATAACCCTTTAACTAAACACACCTCATGGCCGAAGATAAGTCAGATACCAAAAAAGAAAAAGCCCCCAAGAAGGCTGCCGCCGCCTCTGCTGCGGATAAACCCGCAAAGGCCCCCAAGGCCGCGAAAGAGTCCGCCGAAGCCGGTGCTGCTCCCGCCGCCGCCCCTGCGGTCGCCGATAAACCCGTCGAGCTCATCGGTGGTGTCGCTCGCCAGCCCACCGCCGAGGAACTCCTCAAGGAGGAGCTTGGTTCAATCAAGATCCGCAAGGCCAAGGGCTCCAAGAACGTCACCTCCGGCGTCGCCAACATCCTCGCCTCGTTCAACAACACGATCGTCTCGATCACCGACGGCAAGGGCCAGGTCATCGCCTGGTCCAGCGCCGGCAAGTGCAACTTCCGCGGCTCGCGTAAGTCCACCGCCTACGCCGCCCAGGTCGTCGCCCAAGACGCCGCCCGTAATGCCATGTCCCATGGTCTGCGCGATGTTGTCATCAAAGTTTCCGGTCCCGGCCTCGGCCGCGACAGCGCCATCCGCGCCCTCCAGGCCATCGGCCTTGAGATCTCCTCCATCATCGATGTCACGCCCGTTCCCCATAACGGCTGCCGTGCGCCCAAGCGTCGCCGCTGCTAATCAGCCAAGCACGTATCCACACAACGGATTCAACCCACTTAAAGGCATACTACAATGGCTCGTTATACCGGTCCTACCACCCGCCTCAGCCGCCGCTTCAACACGCCCCTCTTCGGCGTCACCAAGGCGTTTGAGCGTCGTCCCTATCCTCCCGGCCAGCATGGTCCCAAGCTGCGCCGCAAGCTCTCCGAATACGCCGTCGGTCTCAATGAGAAGCAGAAGCTTCGCATGATCTACGGTCTGCTCGAGCGCCAGTTCCGCCGCACTTTCGAGACCGCCAAGAAAGAGCGTGGCGTCACCGGCGAACGCTTCATCCAGCTCCTCGAGACCCGTCTCGACAGCGTGATTTATCTGCTCGGTTTCGCCCGCTCCCGCGCCGCATCCCGCCAGATCGTTAATCACGGGCACGTTCGCGTTAACGGCCACAAGGTCGATATCGCCAGCTACAGCGTTCAGGTCGGCGACGAGATCGAGATTCGCAACAATGCGTCGTCCCGCCAGCTCGCCACCCGCAACCTGGAAGAGAACCGCGCCCGCGCCGTCCCCGGCTGGCTCGCCCTCAATCCCGAGGCCTTCAAGGCTGTCGTCAACCGTCTCCCCACCCGTGAGGAAATGGCCCCCGAGATCAACGAGCAGTTGATCGTCGAGTTTTACTCGCGCTTCTAAAGGTCCGCCCTTAGCGGTTTCCTTTTCCACTCACGCAACATCTCCCGCCCGCCATGCCCAAACGCCTCGGAAAGTTCGAATTGCCCAGCAAGCTCAACAGGGTTGACGAAAGCGCCACCCAGACCTACGCCAAGTTCATCGCCGAGCCTTTCGAGGCCGGTTATGGACACACCGTTGGCAACTCCCTGCGTCGTGTCCTCCTCAGCTCCATCGAGGGCTCTGCCATCTCGTCCATCAAAATTGATGGCGTGCAGCACGAGTTCCAAAGCATCGATGGCGTTGTCGAAGACGTTTCCGACATCGTCCTCAACCTCAAGAAGGTCCTCATCGTTTCCCAGAAGCGCGAGACCATCACCTTGCAGATCAAGGTGAACAAAGAGGGTGCCGTCACCGCCGGCGACATCCAGGCCGACGCCAATATCCAGATCGTTAATCCCGATCAGGTTATCTGCACCCTCGACAAGGCCCGTGCATTCCACGCCGAAGTCGAGATCAAGACCGGTCGCGGCTACTATCCCGGCGAGCAAAACAAGAAAGACGAGCAGTCCATCGGCGTCATCCCGATCGACTCGCTTTTCTCTCCTGTCCGCTTGGTGAAATACTCGGTCGAGGCCACCCGCGTCGGCCAGATCACCGACTATGACAAGCTCATCCTCGAAATCTGGACCGATGGCCGCATCGATCCCGATGCCGCGCTGAAGCAGTCCGCGTCCATCCTGAAGCATCACCTCGATGTTTTTGATCGCGTCACGGACGAGGCCTACGAGTTCGATAGCCAGCAGTCTGAGGTCAGCGAGGAGCAGAATAAGCTCCGTAAGCTCCTCAACATGTCGGTCAACGAAATCGAGCTCTCGGTTCGCGCTGCCAACTGCTTGAACAACGCCAACATCACCACCGTCGGTGAACTCGCCATGAAGACCGAGCAGGAGATGCTGAAATATCGCAACTTCGGCAAAAAGTCGCTCAACGAGATCAAGGACAAGCTCGAGCAGCTCGGCCTCTCCCTCGGCATGAAGTTCGACGAGCGTCTCCTCGACGCCAAGAAGGAAGCCTAAGACCGCGCTCCGCGCGGAAATCCTAAATCCTAAGCAACTAAATCCTAAACCTGACACTGCGGCGTTCCCGCTCTGCCAGTTTAGGATTTAGCGACTAGGATTTTTCATTTTCATTTTTATCTCTCGCGCCGCCGTTTCGCCCCACGCTGCGAAAGGGTTGCCGATCGGGAGATGTAACCAAAACCAGACTACACCACCACCATGCGTCACAAAAAACAACGCGCCTCCCTCGGCGTCACCAAAGAGCACCGCGCCGCGATGCTCTCCAACATGGCCGCTTCGCTCATCGAGCACGGTCGCATCACCACCACCCTCACCAAGGCCAAGGCGCTCCGCCCCTTCGTCGAGAAAGTGATCACCAAGGCCAAAAAGGCCGCTCTCGCCACCGAGAAGAAGGACGCCATCCACCTCCGTCGTATGGCCCTTAAGGACGTGCGCGATGAGAATGCCATCACCTCCCTCTTCAACGAGAAGCACAAGGAGTTCACCAATCGTGTCGGTGGCTACACCCGCATCTACAAGCTCGGGCCCCGTCAGGGCGACGCCGCGCACATGGCCATCATCGAGTTCGTAAAGGCCGATGATCAGGGCTACAAGAAGCCCACCAAACGCGCCGCCAAGGCTGCCCCCGCTGCCGAGGCTGCTCCCCAGGCCTAAGCCCGAGTCGATCCGACCGTCACCGGCCGGATAAACTTCTGGCGCCGGTTCCTTCGGGATCCGGCGCCTTTTTATTTTTAACGTCCTCGGCATTCTTTTCTCAACAAATGGATATCGTCGCCGCCACCTTGATTTACTGCCTGCTAGTTGCCGGCTTGTTTCTCGGATTGTGGATTTACTATGATCGTCGCGATCACGCCCGGTTCGAGGCCGAGCGCCGTCATGTTTCGTTTCAATGTGTGCGTTGCGGACATCTCTACGCTTTGCAGGGCGAGCATGATCGTTCCAATTGCGTGCGTTGCGGCCAGGAGAATGACCGCCTGCGCTTCTGACGGTTTCTGCCCCCTCGGTTGACTGCTTCCAATTAGCCTCCGGCAATCACTCTTGCGCTGCGCGCGCGCACTCCGCTTTGCTCACTCTTTAAGCTCATGTCCCAGACCATCGCAGTCCTTGATTTCGGCTCCCAATACACCCAGGTCATCGCGCGTCGTATCCGCGAGTGCCAGGTGCTTTCGAAGATTTACCCGTTCGCCACCACGGCCGCCCAGTTAAAGGCGGACGGTGTCATCGGTATTATTCTCTCCGGTGGCCCCAGCAGTGTGTTCGCCAAAAACGCCCCGATGCCGGATCGTGCCCTCTTTGAGCTGGGCGTCCCCGTTCTTGGCATCTGCTACGGCATCCAGTTGCAGGGACATTTGCTTGGGGGCAAGGTCTCCAAGAGCACTCATCGTGAATATGGACACGGCACACTCACCCTCCAGAAGCCCGGACGCCTCTTCAAGGGCCTGCCCAAGAAACTGAAGGTCTGGAATTCCCACGGCGACCGTCTTATCGCGCTGCCTCCCGGCTACTCGGCGATCGGCACCACCGAAAATTCCGAGTTCGCCGTCATCGAGGACCGCAAGCGGAATTTCTACGGCATACAATTCCACCCCGAGGTGTTTCACTCCGAGCGCGGCACCGAGGTCATCAAAAACTTTTTACTTGGAATCTGCGGGGCGAAACAGGACTGGACGACCCAGGATTTCATAGATCATTCCGTCGCCCAGATTCGGACGGCGGTAGGCAAGGAGCGCGTGCTGCTTGGTTTGTCCGGCGGCGTCGACAGCTCCGTCGCCGCCGCATTGCTGCACAAGGCCATCGGCAAGCAGCTCACCTGTGTCTTCGTGGACAATGGGCTGTTGCGCGAGGGCGAGCGCGCCCAGGTCGAGTCGCTCTATGCCCGTAACTTCAAAATCGACCTTCGGGTGGTCGATGCCTCCAAGCTATTCCTCAAGCGGCTGAAAGGCGTTTCGGATCCGGAGCGGAAGCGCAAGATCATCGGCGTCACGTTCGTCGAGGTATTTGAAAAGTCATTACGTTCTATCGGCGGTGCCAAGTGGCTCGCGCAGGGAACGCTTTATCCCGACGTCATCGAGTCTGTGGCCATCGCGGGCAACCCCGCCGCCCTCATCAAGAGCCATCATAACGTCGGCGGCTTGCCCGAGCGCATGAAGCTCAAGCTGCTCGAGCCTTTGCGCGAGTTGTTCAAGGACGAGGTCCGCGCCGTGGGCGAGGCGTGCGGTTTGCCTCGGGAGGTCGTGTGGCGCCAGCCATTCCCCGGCCCGGGACTTGGCGTGCGTGTCGTGGGCGACATCACGGAAGAGCGTTTACGGGTGTTGCGCGCCGCCGATGCGATCCTGCAGCAGGAGATGATGGATAATGGCTGGTATTGGAAGGTGTGGCAGTCCTTTGCCGTATACCTGCCGGTTAAATCGGTCGGAGTGGTTGGAGATGAACGTAATTACGCCGACGTCATAGCGCTTCGCATCGTGGAGTCGAATGATGCCATGACTGCGGACTGGACCCGCATGCCGTATGATTTGCTGCAAAAGATATCATCCCGTATCACCAACGAGGTTCGTGGCGTGTCCCGTGTCGTGCTCGATATCAGCTCCAAGCCACCTGCTACAATCGAGTGGGAGTAGAGCCCCGGTCGATTTGAGCGTCCGGCGTGCAAACGATACCCTCGGGCGGGGAGTATCCACTCGATGGGAACCCTTTTAGATTCGCGCTTTCACAGCCTTTAACTCCCCGTAGCTTATGGCACTCTTCTTTCGTGTTCTTTTGGTATCCCCCTTGGTTTTGTTTTGGGCCATCGGTTCAGCCCGTGCGGATGACACGATCATCGACAAGGCGCGGGGATACTTGGGTGCTGAGGCTGATTTGGCGGCAGTTCATTCCCTGCGCTTTAAAGGCGAGCTTTCTGTGGCTGAAGGAAAGACGGCGGCTCCGATTACGGCAAAATTGGAAATTATTTTTCAACAGCCGGATAGGCAGCTAATTATAGCGACTACTCCGGGTAAGGTAGAAACCACTGCACTCAATGGTTACGAAGCGTGGCAGATGGAGGTTGTTCCGGATAAAAAAGCCACTCCCCGTGTCAGCTTGCTCGGCCGTGACTCCATCAAGCGATTGAGGGCGAATACGTTCGAGAATATTTCGTTTTATCGCGGTATCGCGAGTGTTGGCGGTCGGATTGAAGAACGCGGAAAGGCCAAGGTGGATGGTATCGACTGCATCAAGATCGCATTTATTCATGCGTCCAATGTGGTCTTTATCCGTAGTTTTGATCGTAAAACCGGTCGGCTGATTCTTACCGAAACTGATAATGGAAGTGAAATTCGCGAGTCCGGTGAAATCCGCGCGGGCAACCTCCGTTTCCCTCAACGCATCACCACGAGTAACACGCTGCCAAATGGCTCTAAACGCACTATCACTATTACCTACAGTGAGATAACCGTTAATCCAAAGTTGCCGGACAAACTTTTCGTCGTCCCGAGTTTGATGCCTTGAAGCTTTTGCCGGTCGGCCAGGTAAATGGCTCGTCACGATTGCTTGCTCAAAGTGGGTGCGGATAGGCTGCGATCTTTGTGCCGCAGCTCGTTTTCCGGCTCGCACGGAGGACTAACATCGGTAGTTTCGGCACTTTGTTGTCACCTAGACTTTTCGTCTAAACAATCCAACTGCCGTGCGCGTTCTCCAGTCTGCCTCCAAAACCTTTGAGTCTGAACTAGCGGTCTACTGTCGCGGTTCCACTGTGCCAAAGGAGATTCATGACAGCGTCGCCGCCATCCTGGCGGATGTTCGCCACAGGGGGGATGAAGCGGTGGGATACTATGCCGCCAAGTTCGACGGCGCCAAGCTTCGCGCACGCGATTTCCGCGTCAAAGCGACCGATCTTGCCGCTGCCGCCAAGAAGCTGCCGGCTGCCGACTTGAAGGCCCTCAAGGCCGCGCACGACAGCATCGTTGCGTTTCACGAAAAGAGCCTGCCCAAGGATTGGCAGGGAAAGAATCCCCATGGCGCGACCGTGGGCGAGTTGTATCACCCCATCCGGCGTGTCGGCCTTTACGTCCCAGGTGGCGAGGTGCCCCTTGTATCGACGGTGCTCATGACCGCGACCTTGGCCAAGCTGGCCGGGTGTCCGCAGATCGCGGTTTTCACCCCCTCGAATCCATCCGGCAAAGTATCCGACGGCACGCTTGCCGCGCTCCACCTCGTGGGGGTCGATGAGGTTTACTGCATCGGGGGAGTGCAGGCCATCGCCGCCGCCGCCTACGGGACCTTGAGCATATTGCCCGTCGATAAAATCTTCGGTCCGGGCAACGCCTACGTCTGCGAGGCCAAGCGCCAGGTTTTCGGCACGGTGGGCGTTGATTCGTTACCCGGCCCCAGCGAGATCATGGTGGTTTGCGATGAATCCGCCGATCTGGCTTATGCCGCCTCCGATCTTATCGCCCAGGCCGAGCACGGCTCCGGCCGGGAGAAGATCTATCTGGTCGCCACCTCCGCCGAGCTGCTTGAGAACGTCCGCGCCGAGGTGCAAAACCAAATCAAGTTCGTCTCTCGCGCGGAAAAGATACATCGCGTGCTCGCCTCGGGCTGGATCGGCATCGTTGCGAAAAGCGCCGAGGAGATCGCCCACGCCGCCAACTTTGTAGCTCCCGAGCATCTGGAATTGCTCGTGAAGGAGTCGTTGCAAAAAACCCTGCTGAAAAGCGTCACCACCGCCGGCGCGATCATGCTGGGCAACTACACGCCGACCGCCGTCGGCGACTTCACCGCCGGCCCCAGCCACGTGCTGCCCACCGGTGGCGCGGGGCGCTTTTTCAGCGGCCTGCGCATCGCCGATTTCATGCGGCGCACGAGCCTCATTAAATACGACAAGGCCTCCATCAAGAAGGCCGCCCCGGTCGTCGCCGCCTTCGCCGCCATGGAACGCCTCGACGCCCACGGTCGCAGCGTGAAGATCCGCGCGCTTTGAGACGGC
>JBEGTN010000525.1:0-2822 GCA_041179405.1 Verrucomicrobiota bacterium | reverse complement strand
ATTACGAAATATCCGTGACTCACCCGCCAGGAGACTTGTCTGGGCGACTGGTTTTTTCTGTATCCTGTTTTATCCGTGTAATCCGCGTAATCCGCGGTCGGTTTGAACTGCCGTTTCTAGGTTGAACGTGAGTTCAAGTCGTGAGCTCAAGTCCGAAGCGATTCACCACGCCCACCCGGACCGCAGGCGACGCGATCCCCCGCTCCGCCTGCTTCAGATTCCCGGTAGGATTGAACGTGAGTTCAATTCCGCCCCGCGCCACCCCGCGCCCCCCGCCCCGCACCGTGTCCACGTGCGTGCATAAGTCCCATAAAAATAGCCGCCACATGCTTGCATTTACACTTGCCGCCCTCCGCCCCTTTCCCCTTTAAAAACCCCACTCACACTCCCTTTACGCAAATGTCCTCCTTCTGCACCTCGCTCCGCCGCCTCGCCGTCCTCGCCACGGCCCTCGTCATCTTCGCCACCCCCGCCCTCCGCGCCCAGTCCACCTGGGTTGACCGCACCGCCCAGATCACCGGCAACAACAACAACACCGGCTTCGCCTACAATGGCGAACGCTTCCTCATGGTCACCAGTAGCCCCGTCACCTACTGGCGCAGCGCGGCCGGCACATCCAACTGGACCTCCTCGACCTTCCAGTTCCCCGCCACCACCTCCGGGCTCTCCATCGCGTCTGGCGGCGGAGCCACCGTGGTCGCCGGTGCGAACAACGTGCTCCTCCGCACCACCGTCGCCAACCCCGTCGGTGCCGACTGGACCAGCCAGCGCCCGCTCACTCGCACCGACTCCAGTAACCCCACCCTCTATCGCGCTCGTTACATCAATTCCCAGTTCGTCATCGGTTCCGCCCCATTTTTCGGATCAAGCGGCTCCAATACTTATTCCGAAGCCATCACCAGCCCCGACGGCCTCACCTGGACTTCGCGCAAGTTCACCGCCACGTCCCTCGGCAACGCCACCTACAACCTCCGCGACGTCGCCTTCAAACCCGGTGCCACCGCCGGCACCGGCACCTACGTTTTTGCGACCAACACCAGCACCGTGCTCGTGGTCCCCGAGACCCTCGACTCCGCCACCCGCGTCACCTTCAACGCCAACAGCGGAGACCTCGCCGCCACCATCGACTACGGAGCCGGCGTGTTTGTCATAATCACCGGCGCCGGCAAACTCTTCACCAGCCCCAGCGGTGCCACCGGTTCCTGGACCGAACGCACCCCACCTGTCTCCACCACCATCTGGTATGACATATTTTTCGACGGCACCCGCTTCGTCGTCGTCGGCAATACCGTCACCGGCAGCAGTCCCGCCCGCGCCGCCATCATCCACAGCACCGATGGCATCACTTGGACCGAGGCGACGAGCATCCCCACCACCGCCACTTCGCTCCGCTCCGTCTTTCGCGCCGACGGCCTCTGGCTCGCCGGCAGCACCGCCCGCACCCTTTTCACCAGCGGCAGCGCATCCGTCTCCGCCCCGGGCTTTAGCCCCCAGCCCGCTGCGTTCTCCGGCTCCACCGGCGGCACCATCACCCTCACCGCCACCGTCACCGGCAGCCCCGCCTCCACCGTGCAGTGGTATCGCGGCACCACCGCCCTCACCAACGACGCCCGCATCTCCGGCGCCACCACCGCCACCCTCACCATCACCGGGGCCACCTTTGCCGATGCCGGGGCCTATTTCCTTCGCGCCACCAACACCGTCGGCTCTACCGATAGCTCGCCCGCCACCGTCACGCTCAACGCCACCGCCGGCGGGGCCGTGTTCAGCCCCTACGGTGTCGGCGGCACCCTCGGCGGCACCCTGATCTTCGGTGCCTCCCCGCCCAAAGCCGCCATCTCCGCCATCCCCTCGCTCTTCACCGTCGGCAGCGGCGTCACCGCCCTGCCCAACACCACCCTCAGCGGCACCAACTACACCCTGTTGGGCGGTGCCAGCCCGGACGGCACCCTTCTCCTCCTCAACCCCGAGAGCGGTAACAAACCGCCCGTCGTCTATAACCTCGCCACCTCCACCGCCACCCCTCTGCCCGCCCTGCCACTCCCCCTCGGCACCATCACCTCGGTCAACACCATCAGCGGCTCCGGTATCTCCAACAATGGCGACATCTGCGGCTCCATCACCGACCAGACCGTCAGCCTCCACGCCTTCCACTACTCCGCCGCCACCCAGACCTACACCCTCCTCGGCCTCGTGCCCAACGCCACCAACGACCGCGCCACCAGCACCGGCGGCATCTCCGCCGATGGCACCACGATCTCCGGCTACGAGCGCATCGGCGCCTTTGGCGGCCCCTTCCTCTGGACCACCACAGGGGGCTTCACCCTCTTGCCCCAGCCCGCCAACGGCGGCGCCGTAAACGCCGACATCCGCCAGATCTCGCCCAACGCCCGCTTCATCGTCGGCCAGGGCGCCGTCGCCCCCGCCTTCGGCACCGGCACCACCGCCATGCGCTGGGATCGCGGCGCCCCGGCCGGCGCGCCAGTCGGCTTTGCCCTCCCGCGCGGCCCAGGTGCCACCTACGCCGACGCCCGCACCGTCAATGACGACGGCACCGCCGCCGGCAATATCCGCAACGGCACCGGCTTCACCGGCGACCGCGCCGCCGTCTGGCTCCCTTCCGGCGCCCTCATCAACCTCCCCGACTACCTCGCCGCCACCTACGGCCTCACCACCCCCGGCTACGTGCTCAATCTGGTCACCTCCATCTCCGACGACCTCCGCACCCTCGCCGGCACGGCCACCAACGCCTCCAACTTCTCCGAAGGCTGGATACTCACCCTCCCCGCCCCGCTCTCCGCCCCCAGCGTGCCCGACATCGC
>JBEGTN010000524.1:0-3149 GCA_041179405.1 Verrucomicrobiota bacterium | reverse complement strand
GAGTGGCGGTAGAGGGCGTCGAGCTGGGCGAGGGCGTCGGTGTCGGACAAGGTGCCGCGCAGGGCGGCGTGGACGACGGGTCCACCGCGTTCCTGGAACTCCATGTAGCCGTTGTGACGCGGGCGGAGGAAGGCGTTGTCTAAGACCGGCAGGGTGCGGGTGAAGTAGTCGCCGCTGAGGGCGTTGTTTTCGGCGTCGGTCCAGGCGGCACGGTGGCCGGGCTGGCCGCCGGCGGCGGTGTAGAGTGTGCGCTGGATTTCCGATGATGCGGTGAAGCGCGCATAGGCGAGGGCGGCGGCGCGGTGCGGGCGCAGGGCGGAGACGGCGAGACCGGTGCCGCCGAGGGTGGTGCGAAGCGGGGTGCCGGCGAAGGCGGGGGGCGCGCCGAAAGTCAGGCGGTGGGCGGCGTAGCCCTCGCGGGCGTAGTTGGAGTAGCCATACGCGAGCGGGCAGTAGGCGAGGCGGGTGTTGGCGGCGGAGGCGACGAGATCGTGCGAGCCGATGGGGTTGCGCGACCAGCAGCCGGGATCGCAGAGCGAGATGAGTTCGCGCAGGGTGGCGAGGGCAGCGCGGCCGGTGGCGGGCGAGGCGACGTGCTCACGGGTGGCGAAGGGCGCCTCGCCGTGGGCCACGCAGAACGTGTAAAAGTTCATCAGGCAGTTGATCGGCGCGGCGGGAATCTCGACGTGGCCGGCGCGGGCGAGGGCGAGCAACTCATCCCAGGTGCGCGGCGCGGAGAGGCCGTGGCGGGCGAGCAGGTCGTCGCGCTGGAAGGCGACGGGGGTGGCGGCGTCGATGGCGAGCGCCCAGTGGTGTCCGCCGAAAGTGTAGCTGGGGTGCGAGGCCCCGACGGAGTGGGCGGCCTGGTCGGCTAGGAAGTCCGCCGGCAGGTGCTCATCGAGCGGGAGCAGCGGGCCGTGGGCGGCGGCGTAACCGACGAAGGGGTGATCGATCACGATCAGGTCGAAGTCAGCGGCGAGTTTCTCGACCGGGAATTCCTCGAAGCCCTTGAGGGAGCGTTTTTCCCAGACGATCTCGATCTCCGGGTGGAGTTCCTGGAAACGCTGGGCGGTGGCGACGACGGGGAGGAAGCCGCGGGTGTGGCTCCAGGTCATGCCGCGAAGGCGAACGGGTTGGCTCATGGGGAATGGATGGGGGTGGCGCCGCGTGCGCTCGACTCGTAGGCGGCCTCGACGAGGGCCATGGTGCGGGCGGCGTCCTCGACGTGGGTGGGCGGCGCGCCGGCCTCGCCGTTGGCGTGGCGCATGACGCCGGCCATGGTGCCGATAAACGCGTGCGGAAACCACGAGCCGGCGAGCGGTTCTTCGCGCCATTCGCGGACGGACGAACCGGTGTCGAAGGAGCAGACCTCGAGGTAGTCGCGCACGCCGCGCGGGTAGTCCATGAGCAGGCCGAGCTGGGTCTTGATCGCGCCGCGCGTGCCCTCCCATTTCACGTAGCTCTCCTGGTGGCGGAGGCCGAAGTCGTGGGCGTGGTTGGTGGTGACGGTGGCACGCAGGCGTTCGCCGTAGTCGAGGATCATCGCGGTGCGGGTGGAGTGCAGGCGCGGGGCGAGCGGGGACTTGAGGGTCTTGGCGTAAATGCCGTCGGGCTCGCCGGCGAAGGAGCGGATGAGATCCAGATAATGGATACTGTGGTAGAGAATCTCCACCCGGGCGGACTGTTCCAGAAAGGTCCACTGGTGCCAGGGCATGTGGACGGTGACGCGCACCTCAATGTCGTGGAGTTCGCCGATGGCCCCGGCGGCGATGAGATCGCGGGCGGCCTGGATGGCGGGGGCGTGGCGGAGTTGAAAATTGACGGCGGCGCGCAGGCGTTTGCGGCGGCAGAGGGCGAGCAGTTCGCGGGCCTGGGCAAGGTTTTCGCCGAAGGGTTTTTGGATGAGCACGGGCGCGCCGTCGGGCAGGCCGGCGAGCACGGCGGGCAGGGCGGAGGCGGGCACGGCCACGTCGAAGACGGCATCGGCCGGCGCGGCGGCCACGGCGGCGGCGAGGGTGGCGTGGACGGCAGGGATGCCGAAGTCGGCGGCGAGGGCGCGCGCGCGGTCGGCGTTGAGATCTTGGATCGACGCGACGGGAAAACCGGCCAGCCGGTAGGCGGGCAGATGGGCGTCGCGAACTATGCCGCCAGCACCGATGATGACAATCGGGCGGGCGACGAGGGGAAGGAGGGCGGCCAATGGACGGGGGAGATCCACGATTTTTATTTGAAAAACATGGTTTTATTAGCGAACATAAGGGCAATCAAAAAATGCCCAAAGGCTCCACCTACCCCGTGCCTGCGTTGGAGAAGGGTCTCGATATCATCGAGACGCTCGCTTCCGTGTCCGAGCCGCAGTCGCTGGCCGAGCTGGCGGTGCGCCTCAAGCGCAGCCGGAGCGAGTTGTTTCGCATGCTGGCCTGCCTGGAGCAGCGCGGGTATCTGACGCGGGACGATGCGGCGGGGAAATACGCGTTGACCCTGAAACTCCACGCGCTGGCCCATGCGCATCCGCCGATGGGCAAGCTGCTGACGGCGGCGCGCCGTCCGATGCAGGGGTTGACCGAAAAAACGGGCGAGTCGTGCCATTTGAGCGTGTTGGAGCGCGGGCGATTGCTGGTCGTGGCGCAGCAGGAAAGCCCGGCGCGGGTGCGGCTCTCGATCGAGGTGGGCGGGGAGTTTGATCCGGTGGCGACGGCGTCGGGGCGTTTGTTACTCGCGCGGCTGGCGGAGGCGGAGCGCGAGGAGATTTTGGCGGAGTCGCCGGCCGGCCGGGCGCTGGCGGGGCGCGCACGGAAGACGTTTTTGAGCGGCCTGGGCGAGGTCGCCAGGCGCGGCGTCTCGACGGCGGAGAGCGAGACCATTGAAGGCGTGCGCGACGTGGCGGTGGCGGTCGGCTGGTCGGGGGTGGCGGGCACGGCCTCGCTGGCGGTGACGCGCCTGATGCGGCGCGGGTCGCACGACGACGAGACCGCGCTCGTGACCGCGATGCAGGCGGCGGCGGCGGAGATCACGCGCACTCTTGGACTTTCCACTTCCACACCATGACACCACGCTACTTTGAAGACTACACGATTGGCACGACACGGCTCTCGACCGGCCGCACCATCACGGAAACCGACATCGTGATGCACGCCGGGCAGACGGGG
>JBEGTN010000523.1:0-5265 GCA_041179405.1 Verrucomicrobiota bacterium | reverse complement strand
AAAGCCGATGTCCCAGTCGAAGGAGACGTTGTTGATCCACTCGAGCAGGCCGTTGGGGCGGGCCTTGGGATTGCGGGTGTGGTTATGCGACCAGAGAGTGTGGTGGGCGGTCGCGTGATTTTGGTCCCAGAGGCCGCCGCAAGAGTGGGTTTCGAGACCCCAGGAATTCAGCGAGTATTGGAGCGTGAGGTTTTCGGGCGGGGTGCTGTAGCTGGAGATGTTCTCGTCTTGGGAGAACTGCATCGAGAGATGGTCGAGCATGGCGTTAGTGCAGCCGCTATCGAGGTCGATGCAGTCGCCGGAGGTGCCATATTTGCCGAGCCGGAAACGCAGGTGGCGGAGGACAACGTTGGAGCCGGAGATCCGGAAGACGTTATTATAAAAACCGACGCCATCGCCGGGAGCGGTCTGGCCCGCGATGGTGACCTTGGACGCGGTCATGCGGGTGCCGCCGGAGCCGCTGGGGATGCGGATG
Organism: Verrucomicrobiota bacterium; assembly: GCA_041179405.1. Taxonomy (GTDB): domain Bacteria; phylum Verrucomicrobiota; class Verrucomicrobiia; order Opitutales; family Opitutaceae; genus IMCC26134_A. Next base: position 4,790 of record JBEGTN010000523.1, on the reverse strand, counting down.
TAGCCGCTCACGTCGAACACGATGGTGCGGCCGGCGGTGGGCACGGTGGCGATGGCGTCGAAGAAAGAGCCGGTGCCGGAGGCGTTGAGATTGGTGACGTGATAAACATCGCCGCCGCGTCCGCCGGTCGCGTAGGCACCGTAGCCCTCGGCGCCGGGGAAGGCGGGGATCTGGGCATGGGCGAGCGAGGCGGCACCGAGCAGGGCAAGGGCGGAAAGCAGACGACGAATCGAGGCGGTAGGGGTGGTCATCGGGGAGGGACGGGACGAGGCAAAATTAACGCATCGCGCGGAAAAAGCGACGAGGGGCGGGATTTAGCCCGGAAGGCACCGCGAGGTTCTGGACCGAACCGGTCGCGACGACGGTGTCGTAATTTGTCCAGGTCACCAAATCATCGGAAGATTGCAGCGTGTAGGTGAGCCCGGCGGTGCCGGTGAACTGGAGCGTGTAGGAAACGCCGTCGGTGGAAATCCCGAGGGTGGGCGGGACGGTGACCACGGCGGCCGCGACGCGCACGCCGACCTCGGCGGTCATCGTATCGCCAGCGGAGTCGGTGACGGTGTGGGTGAAGCGCACCATGCCGGTGAAGCCGGAATTGGGCGTGAAGCGGGCGGTCTTGCCGTCGGCGAGCAGGGCGACCGTGCCGCCGGAGAGCGCGGTGACCTGCCGGCCTGGCGAGGAGGTGTAGCCGACGGTGAGGGTGGAGAGGTCGATATCCACCGCGACACCGGCGGTGGTTTCGAGTCGGGGCAGGGCCATCCAGGCGAGGTAGTCGTCGAGGGTGGTGTAGCCGTCGCCGTCGAGGTCGGCGTTGGCGTCGGAGAAATCGTTGGCGGGGGAGTTGAGATTGGTGCCCTTGATGGTCTCCCACCAGTCGGGCAGGCCGTCACCGTCGGTATCAAAGCCGGCGGGGCGGGTATCGGACGGATAATTTTCCCAGCCGCCGACATCGGTCTGCGAGTTGGGCAGGCCGGGGTAACCGCCGTAGGTGCCGGTGCCGGTGTAGGTGTAGGTGCCGGTGCGAGTCTCGTTGATGACGCGGAGATCGTGGTCGTCGAGGGGGCGGTTGGCACCGACATCGGAGAGCACGCGCTTGTAGGCGCCGGTGGCGGTCAAGGTGGTGACGAAGGAGGTGAAGAAAGGCGTGGTGACAAAGGTCTCGTAGCTCACGGTGATGCCGCTGGAGACGACGCTGCGGCGACCGACGGTCTGGTTCGCCTCGGTGAAGTAGCCGAGCATGATGTTGCCGGCGAAGTAGGCTTGCTGGGTGCCGGCGAAGTTGTCCTCGTGGTTCATCGTGAGGGCGTAGGGCACGAGGGTGGTGGCGGCGCCGGGCTTATAGTAGTTGTTGACGAAGTTGACCTCTTTCGCGCCGCCGTCGGTGGTGCGGGAGCGCCAGTTGTAAACGACGTTGTTGGTGATATCGAGGCGACCGGCGAAGGTGGTGCCAGAGGCGTCGAGGCCGCCGCCGAGGGACCAGTTGCGACCGGAGTTGTGGGCGAGGAGATTGAAGTGGAAGCTGCCCTTGTCACCGCCGATGGTGGCGGCGTAGCCGTGGTCGGTGCCGGCGGGGTAATTTTGGTGGCCGGCGATGGCGAGGGACTCGGAGATGAGGGTGTTTTGCAGGGTGATGTTCTTCGCGCTGCGGGAGCTGAATCCCTCGTCGATAGACCAGCTGATGGAGGAGTGGTCCATGATGGAGTGGTCGCAGCCGGCGAGGCCGCCGCCATCGACGGTCTGGCCGCTGATGTTGCCGGGGCGATTGCGGAGGAAACGGATGACGGCGTCTTTCGCGCCACTGAGACCGAGCGGCCACTGGCGCAGGCAGATGCCCTTGCCGGGCGCGGTCTGCCCGGCGATGGTGACGTAAGGCGCGGCGAGGGTGAGGCGGTGATCGACGGTGATGAGACCGGCCACGTCGAAGACGACCACGCGCGGGCCGGTCTCGACCTCGACGGCGTAACGGAGGGTGCCGGGGATGGGAGTGTCGGTGGTGGCGTAGTCGGCGAGGGAGGTGACGTGGACGACCTTGCCGCCGCGACCGCCGCGGGCGAAGCGGCCGTAGCCCCCGTCACCTCGCCTTCCCCGGCGCCGAGGACGGCGAGGTGACGGGGGCGGAAATACCAGACGGTGCCGGCGGTGGCGTTGCCCAGGCTATCTATCTCGTCAACGCGCCAGTAGTAGGTGGCGAGCGGATCGGTGACGGAGACGGAACGAGTGAGGCCGGTCTGGTTGCCGAGGAAGGTGGCGGAGGCGTGGGTGGCGGTTTTAACCGCAGTCAAATTGGTGCCGAAATAAACATCATGGGAGACGGCGGTGCCGGCGGTGGCGGAGGCCCACGAAAGGGCAACCGAGAGGGCATCCGCGTCCACATGCTCGTCGGCGTCGGCTGGCACAGGGGCGTTGGCGATGCGGGTGGAGTTGGGCGTGTCGATCTCAAAGCCGTCCAACACCACGTTCTTGGTGTTCGCAGTCACGGTGGTGTCGGCCGCGAAGAGCACGGTGGTAACGGTGGCGGTCGAGGCGACGGTAAACTCGAGGTAGGCGATGGGGGTGAGGATATCGGTCGAGCGGATCGAGGGCGTGATCGCGGTGACGTAGGTGCCGTTGAGGTAAACCTTGATGGGGGCCATGGTGCCGAGGCCTCCTGGAAGCGTAGGAGAGTCACCCGCGTTGTGGTAGGTGAGCAGGGTGTGCGGTCCGGCGGCGAGGCCGGTGAGGGTCATCTGAATCTGTCCGCCGGCGTTAAGAACATTGGGGGCGACCGTGATGCCGTCGCTGACCAGCTTTTGACCGTCGGTGGCAACTCCGGTCTGGTAGTAGGTGCCATTAAGTCCGGTGCCGCCGGCGGCTTGAGCGGCTGCGGTCATGGCGAGTGAGACCGTGACGGTCTCGTTACTTGAGGAGAGGAAGCTCTGGGTGATCGCGGCGGTGGCGTTGCTGGTGGTGCCGCCGCTGCTCGCGGTCGTCCACTGGGTGTAGCCGACGGCGGTTTGGCTGGCGGTGTTTTTGCCGTCGCGGTTGATGTCCACCTTCACCACGCCGGCGGAGAGCGATGCGATGGCGCAGCCGAGACCGAGGATACAGGCCAAAGCTTGGCGGAAATAGGAAGTGGGTAGTTTCATCTGAGGCAAATTATGGAGCGGGAACAAAGGGGAGACGGACTTGAGAGCAGCGCCCGCGAGGCACGCTCCCCTGCACAACCAGACGGAGACGACATGGATCGATTCCGGTGAGGACTGCGCAATCAGGGTTTGGCAAAACGGGCAACTACCCCGATTAGGCGTTTAATGCCATGAACTCGCGACCTGATCAGCAGTCGCATTGTTGAACTGACGTGCGACTTACGGCGTTTTGCCAATGAGTTGAAACCCGTTCACGAAGTGCCGACGCGAGGCATTGGAGGTGGTTTTGAAAACCAACTGGCCCTTGCCATCAGCGACCACAGGAAGCCGTGACCAAGTGGTGCCGAGTGGGCTGGGTGCCATGGCATCTGTCTCGGGAGAGTAGGTGAAGATTCCACCGCCATAACCGCCCTCGGTCTCAGCCGTGCCGAGGTCCCCGTGGACTATGTTGTCCGGCGCCAAAGTGAATCGGGCGCCTTCACCCTTGCCGGTGGGATTAGTCACTGGGTCCGTCGAAGAGGCGTAAACATAGAGATCGTAAACCTGCCCGGGCATAAGGTCGGCGATCGTGAAGCGCAGCGAGTTTTCAGGCAGAAATACGCGCCAGCTGCATTCCATCAGCGCGACGGGTAAGGCACCCTTGCTTTTGCTGTAGGTCGCCGGCTCCTGACGGGCCTTGTCGGTGGCGAGACTCAAAACCTCGATCTGGATGGTTAAGTGAGCGGCGGTAGGTTGGCCGAGCGAATCCATGAGTCCCACGTCTTTGGCCGTATCGAGATCCTTGAGCCCGAGCTTGCTCGCGGCATCACCGGGCGTCAGGCGCGCGTCGGATGCGTCCACACCGGCGGTGCGAGAGATACGATTCCAGGTATCGCCGGGCACGGGTGCCACCGCGCTGTAATTCCAACCATGTCCGGGGGCCGGGATGATCACGAGATTGCCGCCCTTGGATTTCCCACCGAGACAGACGAAGATATTTTGGCTGTAGCTGGCGGATGCTACGGCCGGGTCATTCCCATTGTGTTTTACAACGTCTTTCACTTCGCCAGCAGAGAGGGCCAAGGCGGCGACCGAAAACAAACTCAGCGACGCAAGACCACGGATTAACGCATGATTCATAGAGGTAAAAAGGGGTAGTCATCCTACCCTGAACTTTGCTCAGCGTGGCTCAACTCATGCGGCGCGCACTTCGTTGAACGACGGAAAGGAAATAGAGCATCCCGCGATCAAACACGGCTTCGATTCCCGCGTGAAAATCGCGACTGGCGCGGCGGCCACGCCCTAGCACTGAGCGTGGGCGAAAAGTGGTGGTCCGCCATAAGTCTCGCCGATCAAAGGCTCCAGCGCTGGCTCGCCTCAATCGCGCCGCAGTTGCACCCTCAGCAAACCTTCGAGCGCTATCTGTGCTGGCTTAACCTAAAACCGGCGATGGAAACCGCGGATTACGCGGATGAACGCGGATATCAGGAAATTACGGAATATCCGTGACTCACCCGCTAGGAGACTTGTCCGGGCGACTGGTTTCTTCTGTATCCTGTTTTATCCGTGTAATCCGCGTAATCCGCGGTCGGTTTGAACTGCCGTTTCTGGGTTAATCCGTGTTCATCCGTGGTTGGCGTTTCGTTTCGGGGCACTTTCTTTCAAGCCGGTCTGTCGAGTGTAGCC
>JBEGTN010000522.1:0-2838 GCA_041179405.1 Verrucomicrobiota bacterium | reverse complement strand
ACCCCCATGCCCCACCGACCCGCAACATTGCAGGACGTGGCGGATCGAGCCGGTGTCCATCGCTCGACCGTCTCGCTCGCGCTGCGCAACTGTGCCCGCATCTCGCCCGCCGTGCGGGAACGAATCCACCGCATCGCCAGCGAACTCGGCTATCGTTCAAATCCCTTGGTTACCGCGCTCATGCGCTCACGGCGCACCCAGCTTGTGGCCAAACACGTCACGCTCGCCTATGTGACAGATTATCCGACGCGTTATGGTTGGCGGCCGCCCCATCACGACCGTCCCGACTATTTCCCCGCCGCGGTGGCGCGAGCAGAGGAACTCGGCTACAAGCTGGAGCACTTCTGGCTGGGCGAGCCGGGCATGACGCCGGAGCGCTTCGCTCAGATTCTGATTAACCGCAACATCAGCGGCCTATTGATCGGGCGGCTGCCGTTTGGCAAAAGCGAGATACTGCTGCCTTGGGAGCATTTTTCCGCGGTCGCGCTTGGCTTGACCCTGACCAAGCCGGATTTGCATCGGGTGGCGGAGGATGCTTTCGCCTCGGCCACTGAGGCAATGAACCAGTGCTTGGCGAAGGGTTATCATCGCATCGGCTACGTGATACCCGAACCGAACGACAGCCCCAACATGGCGGATCGCTGGCTGGGTGCCTACTGGAGGCAACAGATGAGCCTGCCGCCCGAGGGTCGCATCCCTGTTTGCGAGTATCGACCGCCGGCCGAGTTCACTGCCCATTTTCTGACGTGGTATAAGAAACACCGACCCGATGTGATTCTAACGTATCGCGCCGAACCGATCACAGACATATTGGCCGCGAGTGGGCGAAAACTGCCGCATGACGCGAAGCTGGTGCTATTGGTGAACGACAAACCTGGGCGCGGTTTTGGAGGCATGTATCTTGATCCCGGCAGTGTCGGCGCCCTGGCGGTGGACATGGTGGTGGGGATGATGCATCGCGGGGAAATCGGTTTGCCCGCCGAGCCGCACCATGTGCTGGTGCCAGCCAAGTGGGTGGAGGCTGGTGCGACGACGACGGCGGCGACGGCGGCGGCGCCCAGCTCGCATCAGGCGCAACCGCCTGATGCTATCGGATAGGATGCGTAAACCAAAGCGAACTCCCCGATATTTCCCTGCGGACGGGTGGCGATTTGAGAAGGGAGTGGCGAAAGATTGAAGAGAAAGATTTCTTTCCACCCGCCGCCCTGTTCCTGCACTTTGCCCCCACTCACGCACCATGGCCAAAGATTACACCGAAGCTTCGATCAAGACCCTCTCGCACCTCGAACACATCCGCTTGCGTCCCGGCATGTATATCGGCCGCCTCGGCAACGGCGCCCACCCCGAGGACGGCATCTACGTCCTCCTCAAGGAAACCATCGATAACTCCATCGACGAGTTCACCATGGGCTTCGGCAAACGCATCGAGATCACCCTCGCCGACCGCACCCTCACCGTGCGCGACTACGGCCGAGGCATCCCGCTGGGCAAACTCGTGGACTGCGTGTCCGAGATGAACACCGGCGCCAAATACGACTCCGAAACCTTCCAAAAGGCCGTCGGCCTCAACGGCGTCGGCCAGAAGGCCGTCAACGCGCTCTCCGCCTCCTACCGCGCCCAGGCCATCCGCGAGAGCCAGACCAAGATCGCCGAATTCGCCTGCGGCAAACTCGTCAAGGAGACCAAGGTCATCAACGCCGCCCTCGGCGAGCGCAACGGCACCATCGTCACCTTCACCCCCGACTCCGACCCCACCCTCTTCGGCCCCGACTTCAAGTTCCGCACCGAGTTCATCGAGGAGATGCTCTGGAACTACGCCTTCCTCAACCGCGGCCTCACCCTCACCTTCAACGGCAAGTCCTACAAATCCGACCACGGCCTCAAGGACCTCCTCACCAAAAAACTCACCGGCGAGCCGCTCTACCCCCTCATCCACCTCGAGGGCGAGGACATCGAGGTCGCCCTCACCCACGCCGGCCACTACGGCGAGGAATACTACTCCTTCGTCAACGGCCAGCACACCACCATGGGCGGCACCCACCTCTCCGCCTTCCGCGAGGCCCTCGTGCAGACTCTGCGCACCTTTTTCAAAAAAGACTACGACGCCGCCGACATCCGCCAATCCGTCGTCGCCGCCGTCTCCATCCGCGTCCAGGAGCCCGTCTTCGAGTCCCAAACCAAGACCAAGCTCGGCAGCGCCGACATCGGCAAAGACGGCCCATCCGTGCGCAATTTTATCAGCCAGTTCCTCCAGCAGCAACTCGACAACCATCTCCACCGCAACCCCGAGACCGCCAACGAACTCAAGCGCAAGATCGAGGCCAGCGAGCACGAGCGCAAGGAACTCGCCGGCATCCGCAACCTCGCCCGCGAACGCGCCAAAAAAGCCTCCCTCCACAATCGCAAGCTCCGCGACTGCCGCGCCCACCTCGGCACCAAGGATAAGCGCGGCGAGGAGAGTTCCCTCTTCATCGTCGAGGGCGACTCCGCCGCCGGCTCGCTGACCGCCTGCCGCGATGTCCACACCCAGGCCGTCTTCTCCCTCAAGGGCAAACCGCTCAACACCTACGGCCTCACCAAAAAAGTCATCTACGAGAACGAGGAATTTCACCTCCTCCAAAGCGCCCTCAACATCGAGGAAGGCATGGACGGCCTGCGCTACAACAAGGTCATCATCGCCACCGACGCCGACGTGGACGGCATGCACATCCGCCTCCTGCTCATCTCGTTTTTCCTAAAGTTTTTCCCCGAGCTCATCATCCAGGGCCACCTCTTCGTGCTCGAAACCCCGCTCTTCCGCGTGCGCAACAAAAAGGAAACGCGCTACTGCTACTCCGA
>JBEGTN010000521.1:0-3936 GCA_041179405.1 Verrucomicrobiota bacterium | reverse complement strand
AGGTGTCGGCGACGGTGAGGCGGAGCTGGTGGGAAGGGCTGAAAGGCTGAAGGGCTGAAGGGCGGAGGGTGGGGGGCTGAGACTTGAAACCTGAGACCTGGGGGGCGGAGGACGGAGCCGGAGGCAGACTGGAAGTCTGCGCTACTCTTATGACGAGGCGCTCGAGGTCGGCGAGGGCGACGAGCTCGTCGGGCAGGGTGATGCGCATCATGACGAAGAGCTCTTTCTCGGCGCGGCGCATGGCGAGGAGGCGATGGCTGGGGCACTTGGCGAGGGGCTCGGTCCAGTCGAAGTAGTCCTTGAACTTGGCGGCCTCGGCGGAGGCGTCCTTGCCGTGTAAGACTTTGCTGGATACGATGGCGGAGGCGCGGTAGAGGAGGCGGAGCTTTTGGCGGGCGTTGGCGTCCTCGGAGAGGCGCTCGGCGAGGATGTCGCGCGCGCCGGCGAAGGCCTCGTCGGCGGAGGCGATTTTCTGGACGGGGGTGGGCGGGGATTTGCCGTCGTCGGGCTGGTATTCGCGGCCGACATACGCGGCGGCGGCGGCCTGGAGGACCTCGGGCGTGGTGGCGGCGTCCTGTGCCCAGATGAGTTCGGCGAGGGGTTCGAGGCCCTTTTCCTTGGCGATGGTGGCGCGGGTGCGTTTTTTTGGACGGAACGGGAGGTAGATGTCCTCGAGGCGTGTCATGGTTTCGGCGTCGGCGATCTGGCCGGCGAGGGCGTCGGTGAGGAGGCCGCGTTCCTTGAGGGAGGAGAGGATGGAGGCGCGGCGGTCGTCGAGGGCGGCGAGTTGTTCGAGGCGGTCGCGGATGGTGGTGATCTGGACCTCGTCGAGCTCGCCGGTGATCTCCTTGCGGTAGCGGGCGATAAAGGGGACGGTGGCGCCGTCTTTGAGGAGCTGGGCGGTGGCGGCGACCTGGGCGACCTTTACGCCGGGCAATTCCTGAGTGATGCGGAGGACGTGTTCGCCGTTGAGGTGGATTTTCGGCGGGGCCGGCGGGTAGTCGGCGGCGGAGGCGAGGGAAACGGCGGAGGACGATGAGAGGGGGAGGTCGGACATGGAAAAGGAGAGGAAGAACGAGAAAGAGAACGAGGACGAGAACGAGAACGAAGTGAGGAAAAATAAAGGGTGGACGGGTCGGGGAAATTGACAGGCGGGCGGGGAGGGCAAGGCTGCGCCAACTCATGCCTATCCTGCTCACGCCCCATGGCCATTTGCTGCCGTATGACGCGGAAGCGGGGCTGTTGTCGGAAAAGGCGGGGCGCGGGCTGGCGCGGGCGGCGGCGGAGGGTTCGGCGGCGGTGCTGATCTGGCTGGGCACGGAGGCGCTGGGGGAGCCGTTGCCGGTGGCGGGCGGGTTTTGGCGGGAGTTGGCGCGGCGGTATTTTTCGCGGCTTTGCCAGCAGCCGGAGACCGCAGGCGCGCTGGCGGCGCTGGAGTCGGCGACGGGCATGGAGGTGGTGTTGACGGCGCCGCCGCTGCCGGGCGGCGAGTATCTCACGACGGAGGTGTTGGCACGCCTGTGGGCGGAGCTGGATGCGGCGGTGGCGGCGGCCGGCGCGGCCTTTCCCGGCGGAGGCGGCGTAGGGGCGTGGTTGCACGCGCAGAATCCACTCTGGAACCAGGTGGGGCGGGTGACCTTTCACCTGGCGGAAAACAAACGCGACCCGGCGTGGCCCTTTGCGTTTTTGGCGACCTACACGCACCGGATGTCTGAGCAGGCGAAGCCGCAGTATCTGCCGCTCGGGCGAGCTTTGCAGGAGTATGCGCAGGCGGAGCAACGCGGGGCCTTGGTGGCCTTGCTCGCGCCGGTGGAGCGGGCGGCGGCGCGGAGCGAGTTCGTGCGCGAGCTGGTGGACACGCAAAAAGTGTTCGCGCCGCAGCGCTGGACGCCGCGCGAGGCGCATCGGTTTTTGCGCGAGGTGGCGGCGTTGGAGGACAGCGGCGTGCTGGTGCGGTTGCCGGATTGGTGGCGGGCGGGCAACCCGGTGCGGCCGGCGGTGTCGGTCACGGTGGGCGGCCGGCCGGCGGCAGGCGTGGGGCTCGACTCGATGCTGGATTTTCAGGTGGGGCTGACGCTCGACGGCGAGACGATCTCGCCCGAGGAATGGGCGGCGCTGGCGGCGAGTGCGGACGGTCTGGTGTTGCTCAAAGGAAAATGGGTCGAGGTGGACCGCGAGAAACTCGGGCAGGTGCTGGAGCACTGGCGCGCGCTGGAGGCCGGGCGGCGCGACGGCGGGGTGAGTTTTGCGGAAGGCCTGCGGATGCTTGCGGGAGCGGAGGCGGGCGCGGGCGCGCCGGAGGCGGCGGGGGCGGACGTGCGAGCGTGGACGCGGGTGCAGCCGGGCGAGTGGCTGCGCGCCACGTTGGCGGAGATGCGCGCGCCGGGCGCGGGCGCAGGGGTGGCCGAGGCACCGCCCCCAGGACTGCGAGCGACGCTGCGGCCGTATCAGGCGGCAGGGGTGGCGTGGTTGCGGTTTCTGAGTCGACTGGGGCTTGGCGCGTGTCTGGCGGACGACATGGGGCTGGGGAAGACGATCCAGGTATTGGGTTTGCTGTTACACGCGCGGGCGGAGCAGCCGGGGGCGGCACCGGTGTTGCTGGTGTTGCCCGCGTCGTTGTTGGGCAACTGGAGCGCGGAGGCGGCGAAGTTCTCGCCCTCGCTGCGCCTGCGCGTGGCGCACGGCTCGGGCGCGACGGCGGCGGAGTTGGCGGCGCTGGCCGATGCGAACCAGGCGGCGGGGGCGGAGGTGTTGCGCGACGTGGATGTTGTGCTGACGACTTACGGGCAGGTGGCGCGGCTGGACGGGTTGCGGGCGCGGGAGTGGTCGCTGGTGGTGCTGGACGAGGCGCAGGCGATCAAGAACCCCAGCTCGCGGCAGAGTCGGGCGGTGAAGGAGCTGCGGGCGGCGCGGCGCATCGCGCTGACCGGCACGCCGGTGGAGAACCGGCTGGGGGACCTGTGGTCGCTGTTTGATTTCATCAATCCGGGGCTGCTCGGGAAGGCGGCGGAGTTCACGCGGCTGGCGAAAAAGATCACCCAGGGCGCGGACCCGGCGGTCTATGCGCCGCTGCGGCAACTGGTGGCACCGTATATCCTGCGGCGCATGAAGACGGACAAGCGCATCATCGCCGACCTGCCGGACAAGACGGAGGTCAACGCGCTCTGCGGCCTGAGCAAACGCCAGGCGGTGCTTTACGAGCAGACGGTGCGCACGCTGGCGGAAAAGCTGGCGGACAAGGAGAGCGATCCGATGGCGCGGCGTGGCTTGGTCCTGGCCACGCTCATGCGGTTGAAACAACTCTGCAACCACCCGGCGCAATGGGCGGGCGAGGCGGCGGGGGCGGACTACACGCCGGAGGAGAGCGGCAAGTTTTTGCGGCTGGCGGAGCTGGCGGGCGAGATCGCGGAACGGCAGGAAAAGGTGCTGGTGTTCACTCAGTTTCGCGAGCTGACCGGGCCGCTGGAGCGGTTTCTGGCGGGCGTATTCGGGCGGGCGGGGCTGGTGTTGCACGGCGGCACGCCGGTGCCGGAGCGGAGGCGGCTGGTGGAGCGTTTTCAAGAGGCGGAGGGGCCGCCGTTTTTCGTGCTCTCGCTGAAGGCGGGCGGCACGGGGCTGACGCTGACGGAGGCGGGGCACGTTATACATTTCGACCGGTGGTGGAATCCGGCGGTGGAGAACCAGGCGACGGACCGGGCCTATCGTATTGGGCAGAATAAAAACGTGCTGGTGCACAAGTTCGTGTGTCGCGGTACGGTTGAAGACAAGATCGACCAGTTGATTGAATCGAAGCAGCAACTCGTCAAAGACGTGCTCGAAGGCAGCGCGGAATTGCTGCTCACCGAAATGAGCGATCAAGCGTTGCTCGATCTGGTGAAGCTGGATATTCACGCAGCACAACAAGAATCATAACTTTTGATTCGATGGGAGCCCATA
>JBEGTN010000520.1:0-6668 GCA_041179405.1 Verrucomicrobiota bacterium | reverse complement strand
GGAATTCGTGGACGGCGTGAACCTACGCGACCTCATCCGAGACGGTCGCCTCGCTCCCGCCCAGGCCCTCGCCATCATCCCGCCCATCTGCGAAGCCCTGCAATACGCCCACGAAAAGGGTGTCGTCCACCGCGACATCAAGCCCGAGAACCTCCTCCTCGACCGCGAGGGTCGCGTCAAAATCGCCGACTTCGGCATCGCCGCCCTCGTCGGCTCCGGAGGAGCGGGCGAACGCGCCGGCACCCCGCCCTACATGGCCCCCGAGCAAAGCGGCGAGATCGGGCAAAGTAACCCAATAGGTTACTTTTCCTCGGGCGACACCCCCACCGCCACACCCGCCGTCGATCACCGCGCCGACATCTACGCCCTCGGCGTCGTGCTCTACGAAATGCTCACCGGCGAACGCCCCGCCAAGGACGTCGTCGCCCCCTCCCTCAAGGTCCAGATCGACGTCCGCCTCGACGAGATCGTCCTGCGCGCCCTCGAAAAATCCCCCGCCCTCCGCTACCAGACGGCTGGCGAATTCCGCACCCAGGTCCAGACCCTGACCGCGCTCGCGCCGTCCGACGCGCCCCCGCCACCTGTTCCAGCACCATCACCCCCCACCTCCGTCACATCCGCCTCCGCCCCCACCGCGCCTCGCAACTGGAAACGCACGCTCTGGATCGTCCTCGGCGCAGGAATTCTGTGCGCACTCGGCTCGGTTCTACTCGGTCTGCTGTGGTGGCAGTTATCCGCCGCCAAGCCCGAGCCCACCTCTACCACCATCACCACCCCCGCCCGCCCGCTCTCCGGCCCGCCTTTCACGGCCCGCTACCCCGGCGGCACGCTCGAGCTGGTCATGCTCGCGCCGCTCCCCCTGGGGGACGCGGCGCGCTGGCGCCCCGATGGCAGTCCCGAGCCCGCCGCCTTCCCGCGTGACAATGGCGGTTCGTCTTTTTCCGCCGAGGGCCGGGACGGTCTCCAGCTCGTGTTCCGCGCCCGCAGCGACGCCAAGCTCGCCTCCTCCGTCGTCGCGCGCAGCTACGGCGGCAACACGGCCATTTTCCAAGGTTCCTACACCAATTCCAGCTCTCCCGACTACCTTGAGACCATACAAGATCTGTCCCTCATCCCTGGAACCAAAGAATTCGATCTCGAGGCGGGCGTCGCCGACGGCGAGTGGGAAAACGCGATCACCCTGAAACCCTTCACCAACGCCGTCCTCCCCAACGGCGCGGAACAACGCTCCGCCTATGCCTCCATCGGCCCCGGCCCCGACGCTCAGAACTGGATCGCGGGAATCGATTGCCTCGTGTCCTCCGCCGGCGACAGCACCATCTCCTATCGCTTCAGCCGTAAGGAGGAGTGGGAATCCCGCCTCACCCTGCTGATGGCCGACGGCTCCACCCGCGAACTCCACGCCGGCCCCGTTCAGGCGAACAACGGCATCGCCCACGGCCTCGCCGCGATTCCCTCTTCTGACATGTCGCAGGTCCAGGCCTTTCGCCTGCAACGCCGCCCCTACCACTGGGTGGAGTTTCGTCACGTCGCGCTCGCGCCCGGCCACCGCACCACGGTCGAAGTCCGCGATTTCCCTGACGCAAAAATACGACCCGCCACCGGCTTTCTGCGCAGGGTCGGAGCCTATCGCATCGACGCCGCCGGCAACCAGATCGAGATCGCCCGCATAACCGGCAGCCTGCTCGCGCTACCGCTCACCTTGTCGGTCACGCGGCTCGCGGGCGGGCAAAACGAAACCATCAGCCTGCCCGGCTTCCTGAAGCACGAGGGCTGGTTCGCCTACATCGAATCCGCCGACCGCATCTGGATTTTCGACGGCAACCTCCAGCTCGACGTGTTAACCCCCATCGGTCGCCACTCGGCGGGAGTGCTCGGCGGGGGCGCTTTTTGCCCGCAAGCCGTCTGGGACGCGTTGCCCGAGCCGACACGGACGGCGCTGAAAGCCGCCAACAACCGCCCCACCGAAAAAACCGTCGCACCACCGCCCGTCGCGCCAGAGGAAATCCCCTTCGGCGGCGTCAAATGGCAGGCGTGGCGCACTCTGTTCGAGGTCCGCGATGGCGACGGCCTCGCCTCCCTCCCTCGCGCCCGCCCCGGCTTCGACTACGGCCACGAAGGGCAGGGCCGTGGCCCCGAGCTCATCACCCACATCGGCGACCCCGCTTGGCGCGACTACCGCATCGAGGCCGACCTGGTCGTGCCCGGCGTGGACCCCGCCCTCAACCCCTATAGCCTGACCTGGCACGGCGCGGGCATTTTCTTCCACATCGCCGACCGGAAGGAGAGCTGGAACGAGAACGGTTTCAGCGGCTACAACATCGGCTTCGAGGGCGACGGCAACTGGAGCCTCAACGCCTACTACAACAGCTATTGCCACACCGCCGTCGGCTACGGCGACAACCGCAACGACGGCGAACGCAAACTCGCCTCCGGCACCGACGCGAAACTCGACCCCGTAAACGGCAACCACTTCCGCCTCGAGGTGCGCGGCGAGCGCATCCAGATCTGGCTCGATGAGCGCAAACTCGTGGATGTCGTGGACCCGCTCATGGGCGAGCCCATCGGCGGCCAGACCCTCGACCACGGCGGCGTGGCCTTTCAGGGCGGCTTCGACGCGATGTTCCGGCTGCGGAAGTTTTCCATCACGCACCTGCGCCCCGAAAACGTAGAGACATCTCGCTGACCTACGCGGTCCACGTCTCAGCGTTTCGCTTCCCCTCAACCCCCGGCCATACCACAGTCCAGGCGGCAGGGGGAGCGCCCCTTGCCGCCACAGGCGCTTAATTCACAAAGCGGATGCACATCGGATAGCGGTAGCAGCCGCCGTCGGAAGCTTTGATCGCCGCCAGAATGGCGAACACAAAGCCGCCGATGCCGAGTGCGATCAACAGCGGCACGCCGATGATAATCATAACCAGCGGCAGGCATGCGATGGCGTAGAGCACGAGCGAGAGATGGCAGTTCAGCGCCTCGCGCGCGTTGTCGCGGACGTAGGCGGCCTCGGGCTTCGTCACCAGGTAGATAATCAGCGGAAGCAACAGCGCCACCCCGAGAAAGCCGGAGAGGTGGCACAGGACGGCGAGGAGCTTGTCGTTGCTGGCGGGCGCGGACGTGGCGAATGTGGGTGCGAATGCGGGTGGGTTAGTTTCCATGATGGAGGGAAGGGAAAACGGGGTATCAGGCTTACTGACTGAGACGTCCGAGCGTTTGATCGCGCAGCGCAAGGTCGGTGATGCTCCGCGCAAGCTGGATGGCCTTGGCACGGAACCCCCTGTCTTTCATCTGCATCGCAGCCCGACTGAGTGTTTGATCCCGCAGCGCGAGATCGACGATCAGCCGCGCGGCCGAGGCGGCGGTGTCGGGTTCGTTCGCCGACGCAGCCTCAAGCGCGAACCGCCCGAGGGTTTGATCGCGCAGCGCTTGATCGACGATACCGGTAGCGGCGCTCAACCGAGCGGCAAAATCACGCTGACGGGCATCGACATCAAATCCGGCGGTCGCGGAAACCGACACACCGGCAGACTCCCAGCCGGCACGGGCGAACAGCTCCCGCGCGGCGTAATAGGCGCGTTGCAGACACTCGCGTTTTGACCAGCCCGGCGCAGGGGCTTCAACCGTTTCTTCACCCAGACGCCACAGAGCGAGCGCGAGCTCATCCTCGATCTTTTCATTGGTAAACTCACGCCAGGGCCGGAAGCTCTTCTTGCCGTCCGGCACCGGCAAGCCGGTCTCCGCGATCGGGCCGGCAACGAAGCCCGGACACGCACCGCGACGAATCAACTCCGCGCACGTCGCGCCCATAGCTTCCTCCTCCTTGGCGGGGAGTGCCGTCGGCTCCGGCGTGTTTTGTATCCAGCTGGCGACGAGACGGGCGAGCTGCGCGTGCTGGAGAGCGACGAGCTCGTCCAACGGAAGGCCCCCGAGCTCCGACGTGGTCGCGCCGCGAGCGGCCGACACCGGCGTAGTCAGGTCGCGCACGAAATTAACCACCCCGTCAACCGCGTCCGGCGAGGTGTTCTGCACCCGGACAGAAACGTAGCCGGACCGGCTGGCCCTAAACCCGAGCTTGGAGGCGACGGCGGGATCATAGCCCACACGGGCCACGCCGGCGGCATCGGTCAGAAGCGGCTGCCCTATCGTCCCATCGCCCGAAAAAATTCCGGTTGGCTCGACCAGGACGCCTGCGAGTGGCTCGCGGGTCGCCGCATCCAAGACTCGGATACGCAACTCGGACCCGTTGCGACGGGGACCATCCGGCGGCGGGACCGCTGCGGTGACCGCGCGACCAGGCGCGGCGTCGGCCACGGTGGCGGCGACGAGCGCGTAGGAGGCTCCCGTGCGGCGGGAAACGAACTCGAGCCGCTCCACAATTTCGTCCGGATGAGGATTTGCGACGGTGGTGGCGATCACGCGACCGGAAGAGCCGGGGCGATTGGTGGCGCTCCGGCCTCGCCAGACGATCTTGCTCGCCGGATCGGAGAGCGACTCGACGACCTCGCGAGGCAGGCGTTGCCAATCGAGCACGTGGACTCCGTAGCGCAGCGCCTGTTCATAAATCCGCCCGTCGGCATAGACGAGCCGCAGGGTGGCGACCTCCTCGCCGACCGGTGCCTGCCAGTAAGTGGCATGCAGCAAGTGTAACTCGGTGAAAGCCCGGCCGACGGGAATGCTCACCTTGAGAGGCGGAGCGACCTGATCGGTGCCGGACGCGGCGGTGTCCGATTTGCGGGCGAGCACGACTCTTCCTCCGACCACGAAGAGCAGGCCGTCCCATTCATGACGGCCACGCAGCTCCCTCAGGCCGAAGTTATCGTCGGGCGTTGGATTGGCCTCGTAGGCCTGCGTCCACACCGGGGCCAGATCGAGCACGCCCTCGGGCAAGGGACGGAGATCGGTGTCGGTGTCGGGCCTCGCCTGCACGGCGGCACTAGACGAAGCGTCCTGGAATAACTTCCAGCGAATGCCAACCGCGCGCGGTTGATCGGTGCGGCTGGTGATTTGAAGCAAACCGCAGGCACCGGAACGGCTCTTGAACAAAAACGTGATCGGCACCGCCGCAGTGGTGCCGGCGGTGGACATGGAACCGGGGGTCGGTTGACGCGCCATGATCTCGTCGTAAGCCGTGCGGTTGGTAAAGGCGGCCCACTGCTCGCCATCGATCAGACGGATGTCGATGCCGGATATGCCGCACAATTTGGTAACGCCAGTGGCGGCATCGTATTTGACCGTGATGCCGACCGGACCGGGATTGCTGAACGAACGCTCCGGCAGCGGCACGTCCGGCTCGGTCAACAGTTGATCGGTCTCCGGATCGAGCAGGCCGCTCTCGCCATTGGCACCGAGGACAAGGGTGCGTTGACGCTCAGCCCCGAAGGAAAAACCAGGTTGATCGACGGCCGGGGGCGACGGGAACGTCGGTGTCGAAAACACGGGAGTCGAAAACGATCCGGGCACTTCGCTCCTCTTGCTGGTCCTGACAACAAACCCAACGCCCAAAAGCAACAAGGCCAGCAGCACCAGCGCACCGGCCAGCACCCCAAACGCGATCAAGCAACCCCCGCGCCGGGGCACCCCGCCCGGCTGATCAAACGCGGCGCGAACCTCCGCACGCATCAGCACGACCAACGACAAGATACCAAAGACGAGGCCGAGCCCGAGACCCTGCAGCGTGACAATGGCGAGCACCGCCCCGACCACCGATAGGCCGTAATTTCGTAGCGACCGCATCCGCCATGCCGCCACGAAAGTCAGCAAGGAGGGCACCAGCAGAAATGGCAGCACGAACACCAGCGCCACAGGCTGGCCACCCGTAAACGAGTGGCCTGAAGAGGACCGGGTAACCAACAAAAACCCAACCGCCACCGCCGCCACCACACCGACCGCCAGATTGATACCCGAGGCAAGCAGCAGTCCCGCCGCCGGAACGCAGACCTGGCGCACCGGGGTCACGGACGGTTTCAGCGGCGTGGCCGCCGCCGTCACGGCATCCGGCTGCATCAAACTCGCGTCAAAGGCCGCCCTCACCTCGGGCTGGCGCAACACCACCAGCGCCCAGATGCCGATGCCCAGCTCGGCCAGGCTCCAGAGCGCGGTGAACACGCCCGCCGGCGACGCAAAGGCCGTCAGCACCCCAAAGCCCCCGCTGATGATCAACAACCACGCACCGACCATGGCCGAACCGTGGCGGCGCACCGCCAGCATTCTCCGGCCCGCCACGATCACATAAATCGCCGCCGCAAGGTGCAGCAAAATCCAACCGACGACCAAGAAAAGCGCCAGCGCCGCCAGCGCGCCACTGAGCACGACAGGCGCGTTGAGAAAACTAAAGTTCATCGGCCCCGAAGAAATCCCGTGGACGATACCGCCCAGGGCACCGATCCCGATCGCGGGCACGGCCAGCGCCAACAGCACCAGCCCGCCGATCAACACGCCGCCGATCATGAAGACGAGGCCGATGATACCGGCCACCATCAGGGCGGTTCCCGCCGCCTTGATGCGGCCGATCACGGACGCCGACTGCGCCGGGCCGCCGGAGCCTCCGGCTGGCGAAGACATCGCTGCGGGCGGAGTCGGCGGCGGAGGTGGCGGCGTGCCCGCGATGGTCTCCAGCCCGGTCTTGAACTCGGTGGCGTTGGCGAAGCGCAGCGCGGGGTCTTTTTCGAGGG
>JBEGTN010000519.1:0-6133 GCA_041179405.1 Verrucomicrobiota bacterium | reverse complement strand
GTGGCGACGGCGGTGGGAGCGGCGATGCTGGCGGCCTTCGCCGCCGAGGGCATCCCGAGCGAAGTCCGCGACCTTTGCGCGGACAATACCGGCGCTGTCATCGAAGGCTGACGTGCTTCGCGCGAATGACGAATGCCCAATGACAAATGACGAATGGCCGAGCTTGGTCAGATCGGGCGCGATGTTCTGCGGTATGAAATCATTAGTCATTCGTCATTGGGCATTGGTCATTCGGCGGTTCTCCCCTGCCTGACTCGCCGCCCCGCCGCCATGCTCCACGTCGTCTTATTTCAGCCTGAAATCCCGCAGAACACGGGAAACATCGGACGCATGTGCGCGATCACGAAGTCCCGGCTGCACCTGATCCATCCGCTGGGTTACAAGATCACCGACGCGGCGCTGCGGCGTGCGGGCATGGATTACTGGTTTTCGCTCGATGTGCACCAGCACGCGGACTGGGCGGCCTTCAAGGCCAGCCCGCACGGCCCGCGCCGCCTCTGGCTGATCGAGACCGGACCCAAGCGCACCATCTGGGACGCGCGTTTCGAGGACGGCGACGGCCTGATTTTCGGCAACGAAGGCCACGGCTCGCCCGCCTGGCTTTACGAGGAGATGGGCGAGGCCCGCAGCGTGACCATCCCGCAGGCCAACACCGCGCTGCGCTCGCTCAACCTCAGCACGGCCGCAGGCGTGGCGTGCTACGAGGCCCTGCGCCAGATCGGGATGCCCGAGTAGGGGTTGGCCAATCGGCGACCGCTTCGCTGCGCACCTTTGGCTCCACGCTCGACTGCTTCGTGCCTTGGTCGCAGGCATTAAACCGTTCGATTCTGCCCCTGTCTATTTTGCCGCCCACGAAACCTGCTTGCACCCTGCGGCGTCATGATTCTGCACAACCCCACCCCAGGCTATGTCCGACGACCACCACCACGACCACCCTTGTTGCGGCATCTCGACCAACCCCGAAGATTATTTCCTCACCCGCCGTCAGTTTCTAAACCGCGTCGGCATGGGTATCGGTGCGCTCAGCCTGGCCTCGGTGATTGATCCGCTTTCGGCTTTTGGCGCGTCTGCCGTCACGGCTGGCGGCGGCAACTTGCTTCTGCCGCACGCGCCGCATTTCCCGGCCAAGGCTAAGGCCGTGATCCACATCTTCGCCCAGGGCGCGCCTTCGCACGTCGATACGTGGGACCCCAAGCCCGCCCTCAGCGCGATGAATAACAAGACGCTCCCCGGCGGCGGCGTCGCCATGGGGTCGCCCTTCGCGTTTAAGAAATACGGTCGCTCCGGGCTCGAGGTGAGCGATGTCTTCGCGAAGACCGCAGCGCACGCCGACGACCTTGCGGTCATCCGCTCCATGTGGACGGACATCCCCGCGCACGATGTCGCCACCGTGTTCATGAACACCGGCTCGCTTCGTCTCGCCAAGCCCAGCCTCGGCTCCTGGCTTATCTACGGCCTCGGCACCGAGAACCAAAACCTCCCCGGCTTCATCTCCCTGCGCAGCGGCGGCCTCCCCATCGGCGGCGCCGCCAACTATCAGGCCGCCTTCCTGCCCGGCGTTTACCAGGGCTCCAGCGTCAATACCCAGGCCTCCACCGTGGAGCAGATGATTCAAAACATCCGCAATTCCTACCTTCCCCCGGCGGAGCAGCGCCGCCAGCTCGAATTCGTCAAGCAGCTCAACACCCTCTACGCCCACAACGCACAGCGCGAAGCCGCCCTTGAGACCCGCCTCCAGTCCTACGAGACCGCCTTCCGTATGCAGACCGAGGCGACCGACGCCTTCGACATCCGTAAAGAAAAAGCGGATACGCTCGCCGCCTACGGGGACACCAACACCGGCCGCCAGCTCCTCATCGCCCGCCGCCTGGTCGAGCGCGGCGTCCGCGTCGTCCAGGTCTGGCACAACGGCTGGGACCACCACCAGGACCTTGAGGAAAAACTCGGGGCCAAGGCCGCCGAGATCGACCAGCCCCTCGCCGCCCTCCTTTCCGATCTCAAGCAACGCGGCCTGCTCGACAGCACCCTCGTCATCTGGGGCGGCGAATTCGGCCGCAAGCCCACCAAGGACCGCAACGGCTACGACAAC
This sequence comes from Verrucomicrobiota bacterium, assembly GCA_041179405.1. GTDB lineage: Bacteria > Verrucomicrobiota > Verrucomicrobiia > Opitutales > Opitutaceae > IMCC26134_A. The sequence continues at coordinate 4,044 of JBEGTN010000519.1, read as the reverse complement.
CCCGGCCGCGATCACAACGCCAAGGCCTTTTCCACTGTCATGGCCGGCGGCGGCATCAAGGGCGGCGTCGTCCACGGCGCTACCGACGAACTCGGCGCCGCCGCCATCACCGACAAGGTCCATGTCCACGATCTCCACGCGACGATTCTTCACTGTATGGGCTTTGACCATACGAAGCTCACCTATCGCTTCAACGGCCGCGATTTCCGCCTCACCGACACCGCCGGCGAGGTCGTCCGCCCCATCCTCGCCTGAATCCGCCTTGCCGGACCGCCCCGCCGCGTATGCGCCCCACTCTTCCCGTTCTCGCGTCAGCCTTGTTTCTGCTTTCGCCGGCGTTCCTCGCCGCCGCCGAACCGACGACGCCCGAGCCCATTGCTTCGGCCGATCGTGAGTTTTTTGAGTCCAAGATTCGTCCCGTCCTCGTTGACCAGTGTTACAAGTGCCACAGCGCCCAGGCCGAAAAATTTAAGGGCGATCTCAATCTGGAAACCCGCGCCTCGACGCTGGAAGGCGGCCAAAGCGGCCCTGTGCTCGTCCTCGGTAAACCCGAGCAAAGCCTCCTCATCGAGGCCATCCGCTACGGCAACCCCGACCTGCGTATGCCCCCGAAAGGCGGCAAGCTGCCCGACTCCGTCATCGCCGATTTTGAGGAGTGGGTCCGTCGCGGCGCGCCCGATCCCCGCACCGCCGCGCCCGTTGCCGCCACCGCCGCCACCGCGCACGCCTACGCTCCGAGCAAGGACCACTGGTCATTTAAACCCGTCGTCCAGCCCGCCGTGCCCGCCACCGCGCACCCCGGCTGGTGCCTCACGCCGGTCGATAACTTTGTCCTGGCCGATCAGGAGGCCGCCGGCCTGCGCCCCAGCTCCGTCACCGACCGCCGCACCCTCCTGCGTCGCGTCACCTACGATCTCACCGGCCTGCCGCCGACCGACCCCGAGATCTACGCCTTCATCAACGACCAACGGCCCGACGCCTACGCCCGCGTCGTTGACCGCCTGCTCGCCTCGTCCGCCTACGGCGAACACTCCGCCCGCGCCTGGCTCGATGTCGCCCGCTTCGCCGACACCAAGGGCACGGTGAAACGCGCCGATGACCCGCGCCTGCCCGCCGCCTGGACCTACCGCGACTACGTCATCGACGCCTTCAACACCGACAAGCCCTACAACACCTTCATCACCGAGCAGCTCGCCGCCGACGCCCTCGTTCTCCAGTCACTCAACCGTAAAACCCTCCCCGCCGACACCTCTCCCGGCGAACGCCGCATCCTCGCCGCCATGGGTTTTCTCACCCTCGGCAACCAGTTCGAGGGCAATGCGCACGACATCATCAACGACCGCATCGACGTCACCAGCAAAGCCTTCCTCGGGCTCACCGTCTCCTGCGCCCGTTGCCACGACCATAAGTTCGACCCCATCCCCACTCAGGATTATTACTCCCTCTACGGCATCTTCGCCAGCAGCACCCAGCCCGCCCGCGTCTCCGACCTGCCGACGCTCCGCTCCGTCGCCGATACTCCCGACTACCGCGACTACCTCGCCAAAGTCACCGAGCTTACCGCGAAACAAACCGCCAACCGCGAAGCCTTCCGCGCCCTGCGTAAGGACTCCGAGGCCACTCCGGAACAACGCCGCCAGTTCTTCCGCGCGGAGGCCCTCCTCCAGTCGCAAATCGTCGACCTCGAGACCACTCACCCCGGTGCCCCGCCTCGCGCCGGTGTGCTCACCGATGTTCGCAAACCCCGCGACTTCCCCGTCCTCATTCGTGGCGAGGCGCAGAACAAGGGCGCCACCGCCCCGCGCCGCTGGCTCTCCCTGCTCAGCGCCGATCCCGAAAACCGTCCACACTACACCGAAGGCAGCGGCCGTCTCGAACTCGCGCGCGACATCGCCGACCCCGCCAACCCCCTCACCGCCCGCGTGCTCGTTAATCGCATCTGGCAACAACACTTCGGCGAAGGCTTCGTCCCCACGCCCGACGACTTGGGCAACCAGTCCGCCCCGCCCAGCCACCCCGCGTTGGTGGACTACCTCGCCGCTCGTTTCGTGCAGGATGGCTGGTCGATCAAAAACCTCCACCGCCTCATCGTCCTGAGCTCCACCTACCAGCAAGGCGACTCCGGCAATAAATCCTACGCCGAAAAGGACCCCTACAACCACCTCAACTGGCGCTACAATCTCCGCCGCCTCGACCTCGAGCAGATGCATGATGCCATCCTCTCCATCGCAGGCCGGCTCGACCCCACGGTCGGAGGCAAGTCCGTGCGCTTGAGCAGCGAGGACTTCGCCACCCGCCGCGCGCTCTACACCTTTGTTGATCGGCGCAACCCGCCCGAACTTTTCACCCAGTTTGATTTCCCCAGCCCCGACGTGCCCACCGGTCGCCGCTACGAGACCACCGTCGCCCAGCAGGCCCTGTTCTTCATGAACAGCCCGCTCATCATCGAGACCGCCCGTAAACTTACCCAGCGCCCGGATTTCGTCCGCATCACGAGCACCGAAGAGCGCGTCATCTACCTCTACAACGCCATCCTGCAACGCCTGCCCAGCCGCAAGGAGGTCCGCCTGGGCCTCGCCTACGTCACCGCGACTCCGGCCCCCGCGCCGGTTCCGGCCAAGACCGGCGCGCCCACGACCAGTCGCCCCGGACGAAACAACGCCCCCGTCTTCGCCCGCCGCCCCGTCGATGCCGGCCCGGTCGGTGACGCCCGCAACGAAGGCCCCCTCGATTCCTGGGCGATGCTCGCGCACGCCCTCTTCCAGACCAACGAAGCCACCTACTACAACTGAGCCGGGCGGCGCAGCGGTCGGGCGGCGGTCTGAACCAGCGCGACACGCCACGTTGCATTCAAAACCAAAACGCCTGCGTGCGACCAGGCTTGATGATCGGTTTAGCCTTCGCTTGCGAATGCCGTTTCCGACGTAGGGGCGCACCTTGTGTGCGACCGGGATTGGTGATCGACGCTCCGTCCGCCCGGCCCGGTTGCAGTCAAGCTGCGCCCCTACACCCGGAAACGGCGTGCGCGCGCAGGACAGGACCGCGGGGCTCGCCACGAAGGACCCTTGAGCGGTTCGTCTCGTCTGGTCACTGGAGTCCGAACTCGTCCAAGTTGAGTTCTCGGTAGGCGCCGGGAGCGAGATCGCCGAGGGTGAGGTTGCCAAAGGAGGTGCGATGCAGGGCGGTCACGGTGAGGCCGGCGGCGGCGGCGAACATGCGGCGGACCTGGTGGTATTTGCCCTCGATCAGCGTGACCTCGGCGAGGCGCGGAGAGAGTTGGCGCAAGGTCGCCGGAGCGCACGGAGCCTCCTCGCCATCCAGTCGCAAGGTGCCGGCGGCGAAGAGCGGAATCAGCTCGGGCGGCAGGTCGCGGTCGAGCGTGGCGTGGTAGATTTTGGGGACCTTGTGCTTCGGCGAGGTCAGACGGTGGACGAGATCGGTCTGGTCGGTGAGCAGGAGCAGGCCGGAGGTTTCCTTGTCGAGTCGGCCGACGGTGGTGACGACGGGGTTGCGGTCGCGCCAGCGGGGCGGGAGTAAATCGTAAACCAGCGGAGCTTCACGCAGATCATGGGAGCAGGTGAGGCCGAGGGGTTTGTTGAGCAGAAGCAGCAGTCCTTCGGGGTGATCGAGGGGCTCGCCGTCGATGCGCACGGCGGCGGCGGCGGGTTTCAGGCCGGGATCGGAGACGACCTTGCCGGCGACGGAGATGCGGCCGGCCTTGAGCCAGTCGCGGGCGTCGCGGCGGGAGCAATAGCCGAGGCTGGAGAGAAGTTGGTCAAGTCGTCGGGCGGTCATGGTTGCGATGAAGAAGGTGGCGCACGAACAGCCGGCAAGGACATGCTAAAAGAATACGGAGGGGCGAATTCACCGGCTGCTGGCGCGGGTGCCGCGAACCCGGCTGGGTTTTCCCTCGCCCGGTCTAGTCTGGGCGCTGAGGCTGGCCTGTCTTAATTCCGCATACATGGCTATCGCTTCTTCCTCCGCCGAGTCCAAGTCGCCCACCGCTTTCCAACGTTTTCTTGGCCTTGTGCGTCCGCAGGCAGG
>JBEGTN010000518.1:0-2774 GCA_041179405.1 Verrucomicrobiota bacterium | reverse complement strand
GCTGCGCCAGCTCGGGGGGCATCGTCGCGCTGAAGAAGAGGGTCTGCCGCGCTTGCGGGCATTTTTGGATGATGCGCTTCACGTCGGGCAGGAAGCCCATGTCCAGCATGCGGTCCACCTCATCGAGCACGAGGATCTCGACGTTGGCCAGGCTGGCTGTTCCCTGTTCGAGATGGTCGAGCAGGCGGCCCGGGGTGGCGGCGATCACGTCCACGCCGCGCGCGAGGTCGTCACGTTGTTTGCCGTATCCGACACCGCCATACACCACGGTCACGCTGAGGTCGGTGTATTTGGCGTATTTCTGAAAGGCTTCCTCGACTTGCAGGGCGAGCTCGCGGGTCGGCTCCAGCACGAGCACGCGGGTCTGGCGCTGGTGCGAACCGAGGCGGTGCATGAGGGGCAGGGCGAAGGCGGCGGTTTTGCCGGTGCCGGTCTGGGCGGAGCCGATCACGTCCTTGCCGGCGAGCACCACCGGGACTGCCTGCGCCTGGATGGGCGTCGGCTCGGTGTAGCCCATCTCGGCCACGGCGAAGGCGATGGCGTCGCTCAGACCGAGTTTGGAGAAGGCGGTATCCTGCGGGGGAATGACGACGGCCTCGCGGGGCTTGATCGGCGCGCGCGTCGGGCCGTCGAAGGATTGGTCGATCTTTGGACGCTCCGGGCGCTCCGTCTTGGGGCCCCGGCCTGCGCGTCCCGCGTCCTGGCGTCCGCCGCCCGGAGGCCGGTCGGTGTGGTGCCCGCGCGGCGGACGGGGTGTATTCGGCTGGGCACCGCCGTGGGCGTAGGGTTTTTGCCCGCCGTGTGTGGTGTTGTGGGCGCGGGGAGTGTGCGGCGCGGCGGGTTTAGCCTGGGGCTTGCCCACGGGCTTATGGGCGGGGGAGGGCGCGGCGGATTTCGACTTGGCGGGCGAAGGCGCAAGGGTCGCGCGCAGCTTCGAGAACAGTTTTTTGAGCATGACTTGTAGGGTTAAGGTTTCGGCTTGCGCCCCCTATGGCAACTCCCGATGCGTCCGCCTCGCGAGCTTGCCGTGTTTTTAGACTCAACGCCGCCGTCCGCGCGGCAGTGTCATCGCCACCAGCGCGCCCGCGACGAAGCCCCCCGCATGCGCCCACCAAGCCACCCCGCCAGCCGCCGCCGTGCCGCTCATGAGCGAGCCCACGCCCGCCCAGGTTTGGGCGAGAAACCACAGCACCAGGAAAACCACCGCCGGCACCGGCAGCACCGGCACCACCCACGGCACCAGCGCCACCACCCAGGCGCGCGGGTAAAACACCAGATACGCCCCCAGCACGCCCGAGATCGCCCCGCTCGCCCCTATCATCGGCACCGCCGAGCCCGGCTCGGCCAGCACTTGGGCGAGCGCCGCCACCGCGCCCGTGAACACGTAAAACAGCCCGAACCCGAAAAAGCCCAGCCGGTCCTCCACGTTGTTGCCAAAGACCCAAAGGAACCAGCAGTTGCCCAGCACGTGCGCCACCCCGCCGTGCAGAAACATCGCCGTCAGCACCGTGCGCCACTGCAACGGGTCCGCCCAGCCGGCCAGCAGTCGCTTCGGCACCAGCGCGAACTCCGCCACGAAACGCGCCAGCCCCGCGTCGCCTTTTGGTTCCGACACCAGCATGACTTCGTAGGCGAACACGCCGACACAGCCGAGGATGAGCAGGAAGGTGAGCACCGGTGTGCGCCGGTGCGGCTGGGTATCCCATAGGGGCAACATCCGACCAGCCCACACCGCTTTTCCTCCGCCGCCAAACGCCAAAAGCATCCGCGCCATCCTCGCCCTCGTCTCGGTTCGCAGATAGTATTTTATACGCCTCCGATCCCATCAGGCTTGCTCCTTGCTCATCACCGCTCCCTCCGCCCAACTTGCCGGACTCGCGCATGTCCACTTCGGCTCACGGCTTTCCTTCCCTCCACCCGTCCCAGCGGCGCACCTTGCGCCCGCGGCTGGCCTTGTCCATCCGCGACGCCAGTCTCACCGACCTCTCGCACGCCGCCCACGGCCACGGTCCTGCTTCCCTGCCTTTTTGGGAACTTGAGCCCACTCCGCTGATCATCCCCGCCGAGGAGTGGAGCACGCTCGCGGCCGGTCTCCGTCAACGCGCCCGACTCGTAAACGCCCTCCTTGTCGATCTCTACAGCGGCCAGCAGGCGCTTCACCAAAAGCTCCTTCCGCCCGAGGCCGTGTTGAGCGATCCTTACTACCGCCGTCCTTGTCTCGGACTGGAGCCCGGCCGCCACAACCCCGCCACCCTGCTGCGCTTCGATCTCGTGCGCACCACCGCCGGGTGGGTTTGCAACCAGACCCGCGCCAACACCCCGATCGGCCTGAGCTACGCCGTGCAAAACCGCCGATTCATGACCCAGGAGGCCGGCGACCTCTACCGCTCCATTCCGGATTATCAGAGCGTCATTAACTTTCCCCTTCAGCTCCTGGATGCTCTGCGCGCCCTTGCCCCGCGAGATCGCGGCGCGCCCGCCATCGTCGTGCTCACCGCCGGCCCGCGTGACGCCTTCTACTCCGAGCACAGTTTCCTCGCCCGCAAGATGGGTCTCCCTCTCGCCCGCGGCGACGATCTGCTCGTCCTCGACAACACCGTCTATTTCAAAACCATCGCCGGCCTCGAGCGTGTGGACGTTATCTACCGCCGCCTAAACGACGCCTACATCGACCCCGTCGTCTTCGCCACCGACCGCGAGACCGCCGGCATCCCCGGCCTGCTCCAGTGCATCCGCTCCGGCCGCGTCGTGCTCGCCAACAGCATCGGCACCGG
>JBEGTN010000517.1:0-15703 GCA_041179405.1 Verrucomicrobiota bacterium | reverse complement strand
GCCCTTCGTCATCCAGCACACCCTGAGTGGCGCGAACGTAGCTACCTTCCCGCACACCATCGTCGTCCTCGGCCCCCGCGCCAAAGCCACCGTGGTCGAGTTCTTCATCTCCGGCGGCGCCGCCAACGAGCGCCAGCTCGCCGCCGGCGTGAACGATCTCCACGCCGCGGAGGGCGCGCAACTCACCTACGTCGGCGCCCAGCACTGGAGCCGCGAGACCCTCGCCTTCCAGGTGAACTCCATTGCCGTCGAGCGCGACGCCCGCGTGCTCGCCCTCAACCTCCACCTCGGCGGCCGCCAATCCCGCCACGAGTCGCACTCCCGCCTCCTCGGCCCGGGCGCGCACTCCGAGATGCTCGCCCTCACCGTGGCCAGCGGCGACCGCGAGTTCGACCAGCGCACGCTCCAGACCCACATCGCGCCGAACACCACGTCGAACCTCCTCTACAAAAACGCCCTGCTCGACACCGCGAAGACGATTTTCTCCGGCCTCATCATCGTCGAGCCCGACGCGCAAAAGACCGACGCCTACCAAAAGAACCGCAACCTGATGCTCAGCGACGAAGCCGAGGCGCACAGCCTGCCCGGCCTCGAAATCCAGGCGAACGACGTGAAGTGCAGCCACGGCAGCACGAGCGCCCGCATCGACGCCGAGCAGGAGTTTTATCTTCAGGCCCGCGGCATCACCGCCACCGACGCCCGCCGCCAGCTCGTCTCCGCCTTCTTCGAAGAAGTCCTCAACAAGCTCGACGACGAAGCCCTCCACGCCGCCATGACTGCCCTCATCGCCAGCCAGTTCACGAAGTAGGCTAGACGGTGCATTTGACCTCAAGGTAGGGCTGGACCGCTGGGCCCGCCGCGAGCCCCCTTGAGCTCAGAACCGGCAGTTTTAACCACAGATTACACGGATGAACACGGATAACAGAAGTTTAGAACAGAATGAGCAGTCACCCGGCTGGTGAATAAATCTCACGCTATAACTATTCCTTATCCGGCTTGATCCGTGCAAATCCGTGGCTGGTTTGAACTGCGCGTCCGAGTGGGCCTATTGGCCAGAGTGTAGCCGCGCCCGTGTCGGGCGTGTTCCGGAGACGGAAAACGGCCGACACGGCCATCACTACACCAGAGACGGATTGCCAAACAGCTCCTCACTCGCACAGTTGCCGACATGAGCACGCTGACTAAACCTCGCGCCAAGAAACCCTCCCGCAAGGTAACCCGCACCGCCGCGTCGGCGCTCAAGCCTGCGCCAATCAAAAACCTCCCGGCGGGAGCCATTAAACTGCAGCCGCGGCACTACGCGCTGGAGGCATTGGCAGGCGCGGACATTGGGCTGGATGAGGTATGAGCGATTCCATGAATCAATGGGATGTGGTGAAAGTCCGCATTAATCCCAACGACCGCGACGAACACCCAGCCGTCATCATTTCGCCGCGTGAAATTTGCGCCGACGAAAAAAAGCGCCGCATCAACGTCCTCTTTGGCTCAAGCCGCCGTCCGGCAGATGCCATCACACCTTTTGAAGTGCAATTAAACGGATCCGAAGGTTTAGAGCGGGCGACCTTGTTTGATTGCTCGCAGATTTTCATGGTTGAGAAGGCGAAAGTCTCCGGCCGCTACGGCACCGTAGGAGTCGAGCGCCGCCGCCAGATGGGCCGCAAGCTCATTGCGACATTCCGAATTCCTATCTAACCGAGCCTCTGCCGCATCCATCTAAGGGACTCGGAAGAATGAGCACGGTGACAGAAATCGAAGCCGCCTTGGAAAAGCTCTCGCTTGAATCCCGGCGCGAAGTCGCGGCCTGGCTGGACTCGCGGCTGGCCCCCGCCGGCTTTGACACCGGTGTCGAGGATTCTTGGCCCGACGAGGTGAAACGCCGCATGGACGACCTCGACAGTGGCCGCGTGCAAGGCGTGCCAGCCGAGCAAGTCTTCGCCCGCGCTCGTCATATCCTCAGCCGATGAAAGCCGCAATCTTCACTTGGAGGCCGACAAGACTAAAAACACAATCACACTCAGCCCATCTGCTCCCAAAAAACGTCAATCCATTTTGCCATCTAGCTATGAACGCCACATCAATAGTTGATTCGTTGTTCAGTCTATTTGGCTACGCCCGAGTGCGATTTCCGCAGGATGTAGGCATTATCTTTTCTGTATTAGGGGATTTAGACGCAATAAAGTGCGGAGAGAGCGGTATGCCTACAGCGTCCACTAATTACTACTATCTAGTGCGAGGTCGTAAGATCAAGCTGACCATTGAGGATTACGAGGACACCATTCTGACCGGTCCGAAGGCCATTGTTAAGGTGTTGTCCGAAAGAATCGCAGAGGAAGGGACAAGACGATGACGCAACCTAATCGAGTAAGCATGTGATCCGAAGACCCAAGCGTAATTAGAAGGGAATGGCCGTGTTTTGTAAATTTTAGCCTGACACCGGATCATACTATCCAACGACCGGATGGCGGCAGCGTTCCTACGTTGTAGCGACAGGGTGTGCGGTCAGCTTGCTAATGGCGGGCATGGTAGTTTAAGCCAGTTCCGTCCGGCGCGGTCTTCGGCAAGCGAAGACCCTACAGTCGGAATCGGACCTGTTGACCTCAGCCGTCTACGGTTGGCTGACGCGCAGGCGGACAAACAGGCGCGGGGCGGCGCTGGTGAACGCCAACGCCAGTTGATCCTGGGTGCTGGTGCTCGACTCCACCACCGGGGTGCCCGGCAGCGTGGTCCAGGCGACCAGATCGGGCGAGGTCTCCACGATGGCCGTGACACCAGTCATCTGCCGACTTTGCGGATAACGCACCGTCCACTCGCTCGCGCCACTCGAACTCAGGCGCAGGCCAAGGTCGGCGGCATCGCTCACCATGGGCTCAAGCCCCATCGCATACTCGATCAAGTTGGGCAACGAGTCGCCGTCCGGATCAGCCGTGGCAGCGGCATCGCCGCCGACGAGGCTCTTCGCCGCCACCCAGACTGAGAAGGTGGGCACCGGCGTGCCTACCGTGAGCACGGCGGGCGTGCTGGTCGCGTTGCCGGCGGAGTTGGTGGCCACCAGCGTGTAGGAACCTGTGTCGCCCGTGACGGCGGTCGTGATGGAGTAAGTGGCGGTAGTCGCTCCGGAGATCGCGACGGTGTCCTTATACCATTGATACGTAATCGGGGTGCTGCCGACCACTACGGCGGTGAAGGTTGTCGTCTGTCCGGGAGAGATGGAGCGCGAGCCGGGCTGCACCGGGATCGTGGGTGCGGTGGCGGGGTAACTGGTCTTTAGCCAGTTCGACTTCGCCCAGGTCAGGCGACCGGCGCCCGCGCCCACTTCCATAATCTGGCGGAGTTCGGCGGGGTCGTCCATCGGCGGGGCGGCATAGGGGGCCAAGCCGTCACCGGTGTTCCAGGAGAAGGGAATGAGCGCGGCCGCCTGGAAGGGGCCCATCGGGCTGCCGGCGTCGGTGCTGTCGCCGCGGACCGTAGTGGTGCTGCCGTTGGTGTTGTGGAACTGGTAGATCGTATCCACCGACTTGATCTTGCCGGTGTAGGTGGGGTTGGCGGGGTCGGTCTGGTTGTTGCGCAGCGGAGTGATGCAGTCGATATAGACGGATTTCTCGACGAGGATCGCGCCGCCCTCGGTGGAGATGGAGCCGTTGAGGAAGGGGTTGAAACTGTAGGTGTTTTCGAGACTGAGCTGGGCGGAGGTGCCCATCGCGGCCTTGCGGGTGTCGCGCAGGCGTTTGGCGACGAGGGCGACGCTGTCGTCCACGTAGATGTTGTAATTGTGAACCTGGCCGCCGCGCAGGCGGGGCACGCAGCGGTCCCAGATGTTTTCGAACCACTGGTGGTGGAAGGTGGCGGAGAGGACGTTGTTCTGGGCGTCCAGCTCGGTGGCACCCATGAGGTGGCACTTGTCGTGGCCCTGGATGATTTGAACGATGTCCTCCACGCTGAATCCGTTTGTGCGAAGGAAATTGTAGAACGTGTAGGAGGACTTGTTGGCTTCGAGGGCGGCGATTTGCTGACGGACGAAACTGTTAGGGTTGGTGGCGCCGTCATCGCCGACGTAGCGGCACCAGGAGAAGGTGACGTTTTGCGTGCCCTTCTTGAGATCGACGATGCCGTCGTAGGTCTTGGTGAAGGTGCAGTGGTCGATCCAGACATTGGTGACCGAGCCGCCGTTGCTGAGGTCGATGAAATCCCAGTCGTTAGAGTCGTAGTCGCCTTTGCTGACCTCATCCCACTCCCACATCTCGTCGAAGCGAAGATTGCGGACGATGACGTTGGAGGTGCCCTTGATGTTGAGGCAGGTGTGACGGATGGTGGAGCCGTTGGCGGAGAAAATAGTCAGCCCGCCGTTCTTGGGCACGGTGTCGATGATACTGACACCGGTCACGATCAGACGCGGGTGGAGCTTAGGGGTGGCGTGTTCGCGGAAGGTGCTGAGCAGACGGGTGGCGGCATCCACCTCGTTGTAGCCCATGTCGAGGTCGTTCATGATTTCGATGACACGGACGGCGCCGACGGTTTTGGAGGAGTCGTAAAGGGCCTTGGCGAAATCATAGGCCGTGTAACACTTACGGTAGGCCGCGTCGGTATCGGCGATCACTCCGCCGCCGGTGGTGCCAAGGCCGAAGCCGGTCAGGTTAAAGGCCGAGTCAGCCAAGCCGGGGACGACCGTCACGACGGCGTTCGCGCTGAAGGAGGTTCCGTAGGTGTTGCCCACCGTCGCATAGTAAGATCCGGCGGCGGTGAAGCCGGCGGCGGCCAGCGTGTAGGAGGCGGCGTTCGCGCTCGGGATGGCGACGCTGTCGTGATACCATTGATACGTGAAAGTCCCGCTGCCGATGGCCGCGACCGAAAGCGCGAGATCGCCACCGAGCAACACGGTCTGGGTGCGCGGCTGGAGCGTGATCTGAGGCGGCGCGGTCACGGTGAGCACGGCGCTCGCGCTGGTGGCGTTGCCGATCGCGTTGGTGACGACCACGGAGTAGGCGGCGGCATCCGCGATCCCCACGCTGGCAAACGCGAGGGTGGCGGAGGTCTTGCCCGCCATCGCCACACCGTCCTTCAACCATTGGTAGGTGAAGGGAGCCGCGCCCGTCACGGCGACGCCGAAGCTCGCCGAGCCGCCGATCGCGGCCGATTGGGCGGCGGGCGGCGTGGTGATGGAGGGCGGGTAGTTGAGGGTCAGCGTGACGGGGTCGCTGGTGACGGAGCCGGCGGTGTTGGTCACCGTCACGGTGTAGGCACCGGCATCGCCCGAGACCAGGCCGGTCAACGCGAGAGTGGCGGAGGTTTTACCCGACATGAGCACGGTGTCGTGGAACCATTGATACGCGAGCGGGGCGGTGCCCGAGGCCGCGACGGTGAAGGAGGCGGTGCCGCCCGCGTTGGCGGTCTGGCTCGCTGGCGCGGTGGTGATCTGGGGCGCGACCGCCGAGGCGCTGACCGTGAGCACGGCGGTGCGACTGGTGGCGGAGCTGACGGAGTTGGTCGCCACGACGGAGTAGCCGCCGGCCTCGGACGCTTGCACGTTGGTCAAAACCAGCGAGGCCGAGGTCTTGCCCGGCAGATCCACCGTATCGAGCCGCCACTGGTAGGTCGGGGCGGGATTGCCGCTCGCGACGGCGGTGAAGGTGGCGGTCTCGCCCACGGAGACCGTGAGGTCGGCCGGCTCGGTGGTGATGGCGGGAGCGGAGTTTCCAGCGACAGCGGTGAGCGTCACCTGGACGTTGTCGATGGCGAGGATGTCGTTAGACGAGGTCCCCGTAGAGCTAGTGGTGGTGTTGGTCGTCTTCCACCGAAACCAAAGCGAGGTGCCGTCAGGCACCGAGACCGGAACGGTGCCCGAGGTCAGGGCGGTGGCGGTGGTGGCCGTGCCGTTGAGCGTGGTAGCGGCCAGAGTGGCCAAGGTGGTCCAGCCTGTGGCGGAGTTGAGGTCAGCCAGCACGGCGCCGATCTTATACTCCACGGTGAAGGTGAGATTTCGCGCGCTGGTGCTCTCTCGCCATTGCTCAGCGGTGTAGGCGAGCGTGAAAGAGGCCAGAGCGCCGCCGGAGTTGTTGTTAAAGGCGAGTCCGATGTAGGTCGGAGCCGTGTTCACTTGCGTGTGGTAGGCCAGCGCGCGCTCCGGGCTTCCGGCCGTGCCGAGGCTGCCCATGACGAGATCCGCCATGTTTGAGGTTCCGGGCAGCGCGGAGACGGTTCCACTGTAGGTGGTGCCCGCGCTATTCACCGCGTGCCATCCGGTCAGCGTCGTGCCGTCGCTCCAGGTGACGCTTCCCGAGGAAGGCAAGGTGTCGAAGATCTGCGCATAACCTCCGCTCAACACTCCGGCAGTGATCGACACGTCGGCGGCCATGGCCGATCGCACGCACACCATCAAAACCAGCCAAATAAAAACACCGATTAGACGCTTACCAGATGAGATACACATGATTTTAGGGTATAAATAATGAACGCAGGCGCGGTGCCGCGCGGGTAAACGCAGGAGCGGACAAACCGAGCTGAAAAAGGGATAAGGGAATGAGGGGTGAGATAGCGAAAGCCTAGCTTACCAAGACAGACACGTTAGGGCCACTCCGGGCACAAGCTCAGGTTCGCTCGCATCGTTGCGCACGACCCGCGTAAAAACAGCTCGCCCGGCCCATCGACGCAAGCGCGGGTTGCGTTGTGTTTTGGCGTGTGTTTCGTGGCAGGACCGTTCGACTCAGCCGCACGCCACCATGTCCACCACTTCCAAAGACCGCATCCTCTCCCGCGACGTCGTCGTCACCCAGATCCCCTCGGGTGACAAACACACCCTCTTCGCCGGCGCGAAAGTCTTCATCCATCAAGTCCTCGGCGGCACCTACACCGTGCAGGGCGACGCCGGCCTCTACCGCATCGACGGCAAGGACGCCGACGCCATCGGCGAGACCGCCAGCGACCACGCCGTCGCCGCCGCCACCCTGGCCGACGGCGCGCCCGATCCCTCCGCGCTCTGGGACCAGTTGCGCAAGGTTTACGACCCCGAGATCCCGGTGAACATCGTGGACCTCGGTCTCGTTTACTCGCTCGACGTGATCAAGGCCGACTCCGGCTACAAGGTGGACGTCGCCATGACCCTCACTGCCCCCGGCTGCGGCATGGGCCCTGCCATCGCCGAAGACGCGAAGGGCAAACTCCTCCTCGTCCCCGGCCTCAGCGAGGCCGACGTGCGCATCGTCTGGGAGCCCACCTGGAACCAGTCGATGATCTCAGAAGAGGGCAAAATGAAGCTCGGGCTGATCTGAGTCGCCAGCGTGTCTACCCAGCCGGTTCATCCATCCCGCACCCTCTCCATGCTCAACCGTCAACACTACTTCATCCGCGAACACGCCGGGCTCATGAAACTCAGCGATGTTTACGACATCCTCGACCCCGAGTCGAAGGTCAAAATCGGCGAAGCGCGCGAGGAGATCAGCGGCCTGGTCAAGTTCCTGCGACTGCTCATCGACAAGAACCTCATGCCGACCACCGTGGCGGTTTACGAGGGTGCCGACCCGGCGAGCCAGAAGCTGTTGTTCTCGATTCGACGCGGCGTCGCGCTCTTCAAGACCAAGGTCGAAATCAAGGATGCCAGCGGGCTCTCCCTCGGCTATCTTCAGAGCAAGGTATTTTCCCTCGGCGGCGCCTTCCGCGTCTGCACCGCCGACGACAAGGAAATCGCCTTGGTCAAGGGTGACTGGAAGGGTTGGAACTTCCGCTTCCTCAGCGGCGACACCGAGCTCGGCGTCATCACCAAGAAATGGGCCGGGCTGGGCAAAGAACTCTTCACCACCGCCGACAACTACCTCATCAGCATCAACGGCGACCCCGACCCCACCATCAACCTCCTCCTCCTCGCCGCCGGCCTTGCGGTGGATACCGTGTTCAAGGAAAAGAAATAGCCGGCCGGACGTCACGCTCCGGAGCCTCAGCCATCCTGACTCCCTGTGGGAAAAAGAACGCGGGCGAGGAACTAAGATGAGCCGAGTTCTCGGTGGCCTGGGAGAGGGTGGCGGGAGCATCCTGCTCCCGTGTTTTCGGAAAGAGAGCTGGAAGCCTCCTCTACTTTGGCGCCCAATCCTGATTCCTCGGATTCGGGATGTCTAAGCCTGTTTCTTCGGGCGTGTCGCTTGCGAATGCCGCGCTTGGCGTTCGATATCCGCCGCCTATCGCGGTCGTCGGCAAGCGGCGTCCCTGTCGCTCCATCGAAACACCCCTGAATCCGATCCGCGCCAACCCTTACTTTGCCGTCGGCCCGGCCTCCGCCGGGACCGGAGCGACAGCCGGAACCGGCGCAGCTTTCTTCTGAACATTCTCCACCTTCGCGGCCGACTCCGCCTGAGTGTCGCGCGCGATCCGGCGCACATCAAAGAAGCTCACATACAGCATCATCGTGAACAGGAGCGTAACAAACACGACCTGGAGATTCATAATCAGTCCGGGCGGCAGCGGCCGCCCGCGGAGTTTCCCAATCGTCGCAAAAAGCATGTGTCCGCCGTCCAGCACTGGAAGCGGCAGCAGGTTAAACATCGCCAGATTCACGTTCATGAAAACGGTGAACCACAGCACGAGTCTGATATCGACCTGCGCCGTTTGATGGAAAACGCGGGCGATGCCTACCGGTCCACTTAACTTCGAAGGCCCGAGATCCGAATTGGGATTCACGAATCCATTCAAGTTACGCCAGATCGTCACCACATGATCCGAGAACTGTTTAAATGGGTTCGGGTGTATAAAAATGAGCTCGTTGCGATAACGCACTCCTATGCGATACGCCGGGCTGCCGTCGGGGTTTTTCTCCAGCCGCGCCGCCACCGGCAACTCCAGCCGCCCGCCCGCCCGCTGCACAGTCACCGCCACCCGGCGCCCTGCCGAGGCCTGGATCGCCGCCGTCATGCTTTCGCGCGATAACATGAGCACTCCATCGAGCGCCAGGATGACGTCGCCAGCCTGAAAGCCGGCGGCGGCAGCGGCCGAATCGGGTATCACCTGATCGATGCCCATATCGTCCGCCGTCGAAATACCGAGGGTGCGAAAGCCCTCTTCGCCCGCCAGCACGGGGTGGATGACCACCTGGCTGGAAGCGCCCGCGCGCTCGATGGTCAGGACCGCCTCGGGGCGGCCGTCGCTCGCGCGGCCCGCGCCCGCCGCCAGCGTCTGCACCAGTGAGGACCAGTTATCCACCGTCTTACCGTCGATGGCGCGGATGGTGTCGCCGGCTTGCAAACCCGCCTCCGCCGCCGGACTGGGAACCATGACACCGTCGGCACGCTTCACGGTGGTCTCGACCACGCCGATCTTGGTCGTGTTGAGGCTGCTCATCGTCGGCACGCCGACACCCCAGAGGATGCAGGCCAGAGCCAGGGCGAAGATGATATTGCACACCGCTCCGGCGACCAGAACCTCCATCTTCGCACCATAGCGCGGGGTCGGCAGTTTCTCGGCTGGTGCCTCGCCGCCCTCGATGGCGCGCATGTCGCCGAGCTGGGGCAAGGCCACGTAACCGCCGAGCGGAAACCAGGAGAGGCGGTATTCCACGCCATCCTTGCCCATCCATTTGAAAATCGCCGGACCGAAGCCGATGGAGAAGCGCTCGATCTTAAACCCGTGACGGCGCGCCGTCAGAAAATGCCCCAGTTCATGAACGAAGATCGAGCCGCCAAAAAACACCGCGATCATCAGCACTGACCAAAGGCTGGAGGTGAGAAGAGAGAAAAAATCCATGGTATAAAAACAGTTAAACGGGAGCGTAACCAAAAGTGGTCAAAAGTCGAAGCGACAAGACGGGGCGAATAGTTCGCTGGTTCAGGTCGTGACCAGCAGTTCGCCCGCCACCCTGCGGGCCTCGGCATCGACCGCCAGCACGGCGGACAACGCACTCGCCGGCGCCACCGGCAGCGCCGCCAGGGTGCGCTCCACCACGCGCGGAATACCGAGAAAAGGCAGGCGCCCGGCCAGGAACGCCGCGACCGCGACCTCGTTGGCCGCATTGTAGATGGCGGGGGCGACGCCGCCGGCCTGCATGGTCTCGCGCGCCAGTCGTAACATAGGGAAACGGCCTTCGTCGGCCGGCCTGAACTCCAGTTGCAGCAGGCGGTCGAGCGGCAGCGCTGCGTCCGTGCCGCGCGGGCCTCGGCGCGGGTAGAGCAACGCGTGCTGGATCGGAAAGGTCATCGAGGGCGGGCAGAGCTGCGCGAGCATCGCGCCGTCGGTAAACTCCACCAGGCAATGCACGATGCTCTGCGGGTGAATCACCGCCGCGCACTGCTCCGGGCGGAGGTCGAAGAGGCACTGCGCCTCGATCAGTTCGAGGCCTTTGTTGGCCAGCGTCGCCGAGTCCACCGTGATCTTTGGCCCCATCACCCAGTTCGGGTGTTTGAGCGCGTCGGCTGGCGTCACGTCCGCCAGCCGCTCCGCCGGCCAGTCGCGGAAGGCCCCGCCGGACGCGGTGAGCGTCACGCGGCGCAACTCGGCGTGGGCGTGGCCCTGGAGACATTGGAAAACCGCGTTGTGCTCGCTGTCCACCGGCAGGATTCGCGCGCCCGAGGCCCGCGCCGCCGCCATTACGAAAGGGCCGGCCAGCACGAGGATTTCCTTCGAGGCCAGCGCGAGGTCCTTGCCCGCCGCCAGCGCCGCCAGCGCGGGTCGCAGGCCGGCCGTGCCCACTACCGCCACGAGCACGCAGTCCACCTCGGGCAGGGTGGCGAGCGCCTCCAGTCCCTCGACGCCGGGCGCATGGAGTTTTACCCCCGACGGCAGACCTCCGTCGCGTAAGGCCGCATGCCCCGCCTCGGTAAAAAGCGCGGCGTGCCGCACCGTCGGGTGGGCGTGCGCGATGCGGGCGAGTTCGGCGTGACGTCCGTGGGCGGCAACCGCCACGAGTTCGAGTTCACCCGGATGCGCGGCGATGACGCGCAGGGTATTCTCACCGATGGAGCCGGTGGCGCCGAGGAGCGCGATGCGCTTGGGCCGTGCGGTGCCGACAGGGGACAATGTTGAAGCAAAAGGAGTGGCCACGTCAGTTAACAGCTCAACGGCTCAACCAGCTGAACGCCAGATAACCAAGCGGCGCGGTGAGGATCAGGCTGTCCGAAAGGTCGAACATGCCGCCAATGCCGGGAATCGTCGCACCGGCGTCCTTGGTGTCGGCACGACGCTTGATCACCGACTCGACCAGGTCCGACACGATGGCCAGCACCGCGATGGGCAACGCGATCAACGCCGCCGTGAGCGGCGTCAGCCCGACCGGAAAATGTTTCGCCAGCAGCCAAGCGAGCAGCGCGCCCACCCCTGCCGAGGTCAACACGCCGCCGACCGCGCCCTCCCAGGTTTTTTTGGGGCTGATGGTGGGCGACATTTTGTGTTTCCCGAAGGCCAGACCGGAAAGCAGCGCGCCCACGTCGCAAAATTTGGATACGGCGATCAACCAGATCACCAGCATGAGCCCGGTCGCCTCGGTCGGGCCAGGGAGCATCGCGATGCGCACCATGAACTGAAGCATGAAAGGGATGTAGAGCAGGCCGAAGAGCGTCCACGCCAGCGTCTCGACGCGGTTGTGCGGCTCGCGTTCGCCGAGGATGCGCAGGGCGAACACCACCACCGCGACCGCCAGCCAGGTGCCTGAAGCGGCCAGCCCCGGCCAGGCCGGCAACAGGTGCGGCGCGAAGTAGGGCGCGAGCATGATGATGGCGCCCAGCGTCATGCCGACGCGGTCAAAGGGATCGAGCCCCATCCGATGCACCATCTGGTAAAACTCGCGCTGCGTCAGCACCGCCACCAAGGCCACCAGCCACACCGCTCCCGGCGTCTTGAAAAAATGCACGCAGGCAATGATGATGCCCCAGAGCAGAAAGGTGCTGAATATGCGTTTTCCCAAGGTATTAAAGGGTTCGGAGGATTGGATGAGGCAGGTGGGGCGGGCGAGAATCGAGTTATCAGACAATTACATCCGCCGGGCGCAGTGCCGCCGCCTCGGCGTTGGCCGCCGCCAGTTGTTCGGTGATCTGGCCGAAGCGCCGTTCCCGGCCGCGAAACTCGTCGATCGCCGCGATGAGCTCGGCCTTGCCGAAATCCGGCCACAAAACCGGCGTGAAAACAAACTCCGCGTAAGCCGCCTGAAGAAGCAGAAAATTACTGATCCGTTTTTCCCCTGAAGTGCGAATCACGAGATCCGGATCCGGCAGATCGCGGGTGTAAAGATAACGGGAAAACCCCTCCCAGCTCTTCGCATCGTCCAGCGAAGCCTTGCCGGCGACGACCGCCGCCGCATAGGCCCGGGCCGCGTCCAGCGCCTCGGTGCGCGCGCCATAATTCAGCGCCAGAACCAAAGTCTGCTCGGTAAAATGCGCCGTGGCCGCCATCGCCGCCGCCAGTGCCGCCCGCGCCGCGCCGGGGAGATCCTCGGTGCGCCCGATCGTGCGCAAGCGCACCCGGTCACGCACCAGATTGGGTGTTTCCCTGGCCAAAAACGTCTCCAGCAGACCCATCAACCCGCCGACCTCCTCCTCCGGACGGCGCCAGTTCTCCACCGAAAAGGCGTAAAGTGTCACGCATTTCACCCCGAGCTCTCGCGCCGCGTCGATCACCACCCGCACCGCCTCCACGCCTCTACGATGCCCCTCCAGGCGCGGCAGCCCCCGCTGCTTCGCCCAGCGCCCGTTCCCATCCATGATGATGGCGATGTGCGCGGGCACGGGAAGCGGGGTGGATGCCGAAGTCATGAAGGTTGGGAAACAGTCGATTACTCACGCCTGTCACAACGGGGCAATGCCGAATCCAGCCAACGCGCTCGTCCTCGCTATCGAACCGGCTCAGCGCCGTCCCCCAGTCTCATCAATTTCACTCATGCCGAAGCCTTCTCTGGCACGCATCCTGCGATCTTTTATTCACGTCCCTCTCTCCTTGTGCCGGCCCGGTCCGTCACCCTAGTCTCGTTTCATGCGTCCCCGCCAAACCCTTCTTTGCCTTCTCGCGCTCGCCCTCGGCTCGGTTCTCTCCGCCGCAGAGGTAAAGCTTGTTCGTGTCTGGCCAGAGTATCGAACCGACGAAAGCTTCGCCCGCATCGGCGAGTATTTTGGCGGATCCGAAAAGTCCCCTGAATTGATCGTCCGCTCCCAAACCGGATCTCGCGACGGCTACTACTTCCTCGCCCGTTTTCAAAACGCCGAAGCCGTGAAAGGCGCCATCCTCGCCATCGAGACGATCCTGCCGGGCAACGAAAATGCCCAGGTCCATTTCATCCCGATCAATCTGCCACGCGGCGGCCGCGCTGTCCTCGCCGGCCTCACCGGCAGTGACTGGAATGGTGCCAAGGTCAAACCCACCGCCTGGCGTGTGCGCCTCCTTTCCGCCGGCGGCTCCGAACTGGCCCTCCAGCAAAGCTTTCTCTGGTCCCTCCCGCCCGCCGCGACCCAGACCGCTTCGGCCAACACCCTGACCACACCCGCCGCACCGCCGCCCGCCGGCAATTGATTTTCCCCATCCTTCGCATGTCCGACCTCTTCGCCGCCTACGAGCACGACCGATTCTATGACGAGATGTTTGCCGCCCCCGGCAGACCCCACGCCCATTACCAGGATCTCTGGGATCGCTTCAATAAGCTCGACGGCATCGCCGAACTCCTCGCCCGTCAGCGCACCGCCGACCAGACCTTCGTCAACCGCGGCGTCACCTTCACCGTCTATTCCGACAACAAGGGCACGGAGAAGATTTTCCCCTTTGACCTGATCCCGCGCATCATCCCCGCCCACGAGTGGGCCCACCTCGAGGCCGGTCTCCGCCAGCGCATGGAGGCGCTCAACCTCTTCCTCGCCGACATCTACGGCGAACAGCGCATCCTCAAGGAGGGCATCGTCCCCCGCGAGATGGTCGAGACCTCGAAAAACTTCCGCCCCGAGCTCGTCGGCGTGCCCATCGCCCGCGACCTCTACGTCCACATCAACGGCACCGATCTCATCCGCGACGAAGTCGGCACCTACCGCGTGCTCGAGGACAACCTCCGCACCCCCTCCGGCGTTTCCTACGTGCTCGAAGACCGCCAAGTCATGAAGCGCGTTTTCCCCAATCTCCTGCGCGACTACCGCGTCCGCCCCGTCGAGACCTACACCAACGACCTGCTCGACCTCCTCCTCCATCTCGCCCCCGCCCACGTCCCCGAGCCCACCGTCGTCCTGCTCACTCCGGGCGTCTATAACTCCGCCTACTTCGAACACAGTTTCCTCGCCCGCCAGATGGGCATCGAGATCGTCGAAGGCTCCGACCTCGTGGTCGAAAACGACAAAGTTTACATGCGCCGCACCGACGGCCTCGCCCCCGTCCACGTCATCTACCGTCGCATCGACGACGACTACCTCGACCCCACCGCCTTCAACCCCAAGTCCCTCCTCGGCGTCCCCGGCCTCTTCAACGCCTACCGCAAGGGCAACGTCGCCCTCTGCAACCCCATCGGCACCGGCGTCGCCGACGACAAGGCCATGTATCACTACGTGCCGCAGATGATCAAATTCTACCTCGGCCAGGAATCCCTCCTGCCCAACGTAGAGACCTTCCTCTCCGGCGATCCGAAGGACATGGCCTACATCCTCGCCAACCTCGAAAAACTCGTGGTCAAGAGCGTGGACGAGGCCGGCGGCTACGGCATGTTGGTCGGCCCCCACAGCACCCGCGCCCAGATCGAGGAATTTCGCGGCAAGATCATCGCCAACCCGCGCAAATTTATCGCCCAGCCCACCATCGGCCTCTCCCGCTGCCCCGCCGTCTGCGGCGACAAGATCGAGGGCCGCCACATCGACCTGCGCCCCTACATCCTCAACGGCAAGACGATCAAGATCATGCCCGGCGGCCTCACCCGCGTCGCCCTCCGCAAAGGCAGCCTCGTGGTCAACAGCTCCCAAGGCGGCGGCTCCAAGGACACCTGGGTCCTCGCCGCCGACCACGAAGACGCCACCCCGGCCGTGCCGGAAAAAATCATCGTGTGAGCGCCGCGACCCGCGCTCACACGAAATGACCAATGCCGAATGTCGAATGACGAATGAAAACACCGGAAAAGGCTCCCGCATATGACCTTGAGGAGCGCACTGCCGTTTTCGGAGAAGACGTGATCGAATTGTGCCTCACGTTGCCTACGACACCGATTACCTCGCCGCTGATCACCCAAATCGTCAAATCCGCGACCAGCGTCGGGGCAAACTACTGCGAAGCGGACGACGCCGAATCGAAGCCCGACTTCCGCCACAAAATCGCCCTCTGCCGCAAAGAAGCACGCGAAACCAAACACTGGTGTCGCATGCTCGCCAAAGCCCTCTCACAATACGCCGATGCCCTTCGCCTCATCTGGAAAGAGGTCAACGAACTCCATCTGATTTTCGCGCGCATCGTCCGCACCACCGACGCAAACCTCCGTCGCGAGCGATCCGCCAAAAAACGCCCCGCCACCGCCTAGCCGTCCCGCCCACCTTCTGACCCATTCGTCATTCGACATTAGTCATTCGTCATTCTCCGGCCACCCTTCGGCCCACCTTCGCCCACCCTCCACCCAATTTCAAAATGTTAAGCCGCGTCGCCAATCTCATCTACTGGATCGCCCGCTACCTCGAACGCGCCGAAAACACCGCGCGCATCATCGAGGTCAACGCCCAGCTCGTCCTCGATCTCCAGTCCCGCCAGGACGCCGACGATCCCCGCGCTTGGGAGCCTCTCGTCTTCGTCA
>JBEGTN010000516.1:0-3039 GCA_041179405.1 Verrucomicrobiota bacterium | reverse complement strand
TGCCCAGCGTCGTGTTTATAAACAGGGTTGCTACCGCACCAAGCCACAAGAGCCCGAGCGCGACGTGAAACACCTTCATCGCCTGGCTCCGTGGGGCGATACCCATTGCCGATACCAGCTTCGCCCACGGGCCAAGCTGGCCTGCGTTTGGGCCCGATTTCGCGGTTGTATAGTCACCGGCCAGCAGCGCCCTTGATCCATCGAAGACAAGCCAGACACCAACCAACATCGCTATCAGGGAAACTGCGAGCCTTGGCGAGTTCATGGGAGTGTCGGCGCGGGTGCTGCAATCTGTTTGGTGCAGCATGGGCGCTAGCACAATCTTTTGGATTACGGGTGTGGGGTCTTTCGCGCTTATTGGTTAGTGATTTTGCGGGCCTCTGCGACATGCAAAAGCAGGGGAAAGCCCTTGAAGGTGAGCGGTGGCTGCGGTGGGGTGAGGGGATGGGTGCGATTTGGTTATTGGTGGCGGTGGGTTTGCTGGCGACGGCGCGGTTCTGCGTGCGGCCGGCGCGGACTTATCGTGCGTGGTGGGTGGCGCTGGTGGCGACGGAGCTCGGGCACGTGTGGGTGATGGTTTCGCTCGGTGTGGCGGGCGCGGCGGCCTCCTTCGCCGAGGCTTCGGAGGCCAGGGCAGGAAGCATAGTGACGGGGCTGGCGGCGGGGCTCGCCTTGGCGGCGGCGGGTTTGTTTGCGCGGCCGGGGTGGTCGGCGTGGCGGATGAGCGGGCGGGTGGAGGCGGAGCTGAAGGCGGCGTTTGGCGGCGGCGCGCGGCGGGAGGACGTGGCGGAGCGCGAGAAACTGTGGTCGTGGCGCAGGCTCTGGCGTTGGCCGAACGCGGGGTCGCGCGGGGCGGTGGAGACCTTTGCGGAGGAGGGCGCGGGCGGGTTGCCGGTGGATTTTTACCGGGCGCGAGGGCGCGCGGGCGCGGAACGGGCGGTGTGCGTGGTCGTGGTGCATGGGGGCGGGTGGGACAGCGGGGACCGGTCGCAGTTGGCGGCGTTTAACCACTGGCTGGCGGCGCGCGGGGTGGCGGTGGCGGCGGTGAGCTACCGGCTCGCCCCGACGCATTGGTGGCCGGCGCAGCGTGACGACGTGCGCGCGGCGGTGGCGTGGGTGCGCGCGAACGCGGAGCGCCTGGGGGTCGATCCGGATCGTTTGGTTTTACTGGGGCGCAGCGCGGGCGCGCAAATCGCGGCGGCGACGGCGTATGGGGAGGTGTTGCCGGGGGTGCGGGCGGTGGTGGCGCTTTATGGGTGTCACGACCTGAAGTTCGTGTGGTCGATCCGCTCCGAGACGGATTCGCTCAATTCGGACAAATTAATGAAACAGTATCTGGGTGGCGGGCCGGAGGGCGAGGGCGGGCCGGACCTCTACCGGAGCGGGAGCGCGGAGAAACTGGCGCACGCGGGCGCGCCGCCGACCTTGATCGTGCACGGGGCGCTGGACGAGCTGGTGTGGTGCCGGCACAGCGAACGACTGGCGGCGGCGCTGGCGCGGGCTGGGGTGCCGCATGTGTTTGTGCGGATGCCCTGGGCGACGCACGCGGGCGAGGCGAACCTGCACGGGCCGGCGGGCCAGCTCATCACGGGGGCGGTGCTGCGGGTGGCGAGGCAGCAGGCGACGCCTGCTGCCTCGCAGATTAAGGGGGAAGACAGCGCCTAAGGTTAAGAGACGAAATCGAGCCCTTGAACTCACTTTCAAGCCTACGGGCGGTGGACGGGCAAAGTAACCTCTCTAATAGGTTACTTTGTATCGGGGGATTAACTACGGGAGAAGGGCGGCCTGCCAGGCGGGGGCGGTGAAGCCGGTGAGGCCGAGGGCGGGGACGGGGACGGCGGCGGGGCGGAGGAGGAAGGGGCGTTTGACGAGGTTGCCGTTGGCGGCGAGACGGGCGAGAAAGTCGGGCTCGGAGAGGGTGTCGAGTTGGTCGCCGAGCTTTTGGTCACGGTAATCCTTGCCCGAGGTGTTGCAAAGGCGGCGGCGCTCGCCGCCGAGGTGGGCGAGCATCGCGCGCAACTCGGCGACGGAGGGCGGGGTCTCGCGAATGGGCTTCTCGGTGAAGGCGAGATTTTGGGCGGCGAGCCATTTTACGGCCTGACGGCAGGTGTCGCAGGATTTGTAGGTGTAGAGGGTGAGCATCGTGACGTGGCGCGAAGCGTCGCGTCACGAGATGAAGGGGAAAGTTTAAGTTGAAGGGAAGCAGAAGGCGGCAAACCCATGGGAAGAGGCCCATGCCACGCGAATCCATGGGCGGTGACTGGGATTGCGTGGAGGCGGGGGCGGCGTAGGGTGCGGGGTTTATGACCCGGTTTCGTCCCTGTATTGATCTTCATGATGGCAAGGTGAAGCAAATCGTCGGCGGCTCTTTGCGCGACGATGGGGCGGGGCTGCGCGAGAACTTCGTGAGCGACCGCAGTGCGGCAGAATTTGCGGCGATGTATAGGGCCGACGGACTCGCCGGGGGGCACGTGATCAAGCTCGGCGCGGGCAACGACGAGGCGGCGCGCGCGGCGCTGGCGGCGTGGCCGGGCGGGCTGCATGTGGGCGGCGGCATCACAGGCGACAACGCGGAGACCTGGCTGGCGGCGGGCGCGAGCCAGGTGATCGTGACCTCGTGGCTCTTCGACGCGGCGGGGCGGTTTTTGCCGGAACGGCTGGAGACGCTGCGCACGCGAGTGGGCGCGGAGCGGTTGGTGATCGACCTGAGCTGCCGTCGCACGGCGGCGGGGTGGACGGTGGCGATGAACCGCTGGCAGACGTTGACCAATCTGGACGTGACGCCCGCGACCTTGGATGCGCTGGCGGGGAGTTGCGCGGAGTTTTTGATCCACGCGGCGGACGTCGAGGGCTTGTGCGGCGGGATCGACGAAGAGCTGGTGAAACTACTCGGCGGCTGGGCGGGCAAGCCGATGACCTATGCGGGCGGGGTCGCGACGATGGATGATGTGCGGCTGGTTAATCGCGTGAGCGGCGGCGCTCTCGATCTCACGGTGGGGAGCGCGCTGGATATTTTCGGCGGGCGCGGGGTGCGGTATG
>JBEGTN010000515.1:0-14658 GCA_041179405.1 Verrucomicrobiota bacterium | reverse complement strand
GAAGCCGCCGGATCTGGACCCGCCGCCGCGGCTTCCGCCCGCTCCGGTGGTGCTGGCGGCGACGGCGCGGGCGAAGCCGCCGGATCTGGACCCGCCGCCGCGGCTTCCGCCCGCTCCGTTGGTGCTGGCGGCGACGGCGCGGGGAAGGGCACCGGCCCCGGTTCCGGCGCCGGTCGTTCGGGCGGCGGCTCGAGAGCCGGGGCAGGGGCGGGGGCCGGCTCGGGACCGGGCACCGGCTCCGGTTGGGGAGTGGGTTCAGGCACGGGCACCGGTTCGACCTCGGGACCGCCCCCGCTGTCGAAAAACCTGGCCGCCATTCCCGGCCGCGTTGTCGGTCCCGCCATGGTGCCTGGCCGCTGGATGTTTGTGGACAGTTGGTATGTGCTCGGCCCCTTCGACAACGCGGGCCGCGCCAACCTCGACAAACAGTTTCCTCCCGAGTCCGTGGTGGACCTTGACGCCGTTTATGCGGGTAAAAACGGCCGCTCCGTGCGCTGGGATTTTTATCAATCGCCGGAGTCGCGTGTCGTCCCCCCGTTCGATGGTTACAACCCCCTGCCCGACCACCGCAGCGGCGCGTTCAAGACCCGGGGCCTCGAATATATCATCTACTACGCCTATACGGAACTGCGGGCCGTCGAGGCCTGCGACCTGTGGCTCGCGGTCGGCAGTGATGATTTCTCAAAAATCTGGATCGAGGACCGGATTGTCTGGGCGAGCGGCAAGCAGCAGAAGTCATGGCGCATCGACGAAGGCTTCCGCAAGGTGCGCCTCAAGAAGGGCGTCAACCGCGTGCTCGTCCGGGTCGAGAACGGCCACGCGCAATCCGAGTTCTCGTTCGCCCTCGCCGCGCCCTGAGCCGGAGAAGCCGCGCTCGCTCCCGCCGCCCGCCCGGCTGCGGATCGCTCCTTTTCGCGACGCCAAATCTTATTTTACCGGCACAAACTGAATCCGGCATTGCCTAATGCGTCGGTTTCTCATAGCACCTCTGTCAGCGTTCGCACCCCTTTATCCCATGTCTGCTTTGTCCTCCGCCATTGTCGTAGCCGTTTTTTCCGGACTCATTCTGACCCCGCGCGTTCTCGCCCAGGGCACCGCCGAAGCGAAGTCCTCGCCGCCGCCCGCCGCTGCGGTCCAGGGTCCGGCCGTTGCCAGCCCCGCGACCGACGCCGCTCCCTCGCCGGAACAGGTGCAGCGTGCGGAAAAGATCGCCGCCACCCTCGGCCTCACCGACCCCGATCAGACCATCCGGGTGCGTGACCTCATCGCGCGGCAATACGCCGACCTCAGCGTCATTCACGCCGCCCGCGACGCCGCGCTCAAGTCGGCCAAAGAGGCCGGCGGCGAGTCCGCCACCCAGGCCGCGCGCGACAACGCCGCCTCCCGCCAGGCCGATCTGCATTACGCCTTTCTCGCCCGCCTCGCCGCCGAGCTTTCCCCCGCCCAGATCGATCAGGTCAAGGACGGCCTCACCTACGGCGTCTTGCCCAACACCTTCAAGGTTTACCAGGAGATGCTCCCCCAGCTCACCCCTGAGCAGAAGCGCCAGATCTTCACCTGGCTCACCGAGGCCCGCGAACACGCCTTGGACGCCGGCTCCTCCAACGATAAGCACGCCTGGTTCGGTAAATACAAAGGGCGCATCAATAATTACCTCTCCAAGGCCGGCATCGATATGAAGCAGGCCGAGCACGAGATGTTCGCCCGCAAAAAAGAATCCGCCACCAAGTAACACTCCACGTTTTCACCATGAAGCACCCCGCCCGTTCCCTCCGTCTCGCCGCGATGCCCGTCGCCGCGCTTTTCTCCCTGCTCCCGGCCTCCCGCGCACTCGCGCAAGGTTACCCCAAGGTTCCGCCTGCCATCATGTCCGCCGCTCAAGCTGAGAGCGCCGTCACCCGCAAGTCGTCCGATGAAGCTTTCGCTCGCGCCCTGCCCGAGATCCAGGCGTGGGCCGCGAAGGGCAAACCTTATCTCCCCGGCGCCGCCAAGCCCGAAGATCTTCCCCAGGCCGGCATTCCTGCCTTTCCCGGCGCCTGGGGCGGCGGCATGTATTCTTTCGGCGGTCGCGGCGGCAAGGTCATCGTCGTCACCAATCTCAACGACTCAGGCCCCGGCTCCTTCCGCGAAGCCTGCGAGCAGGCCGGCCCGCGCATCATCGTGTTCAACGTCTCCGGTATCATTCGCCTCAAGGATTTTCTTAGCATCCGCGCACCTTATGTAACGATTGCCGGCAACACTGCGCCTGGTGATGGCGTGTGCATCGCGGGCGACACCGTCCAGCTCGATACGCACGACATCGTCGTCCGCCACCTGCGCTTCCGTCGTGGCAAGACCGACCCCGCCGATCGCGATGATTCCCTCGGCGGCAATCCCATCGGCAATCTTATCATCGACCACGTCTCCTCCTCTTGGAGCCTTGATGAAAACATCTCGATGTATCGCCACATGTATAGCCCGCCGAGCGGCGGCAAGGACCTGAAGCTCCCGACCGTCAATGTCACGATTCAGAACTGCATTTCCTCCGAGTCGCTGAATACTTACCACCACGCCTTCGGCTCCACCATCGGCGGCCTCAACAGCACTTTTCAGCACAACGTCTGGGCGTCCAACACCGGTCGCAATCCCAGCGTCGGCATGTATGGCGACTTCACTTTCGTGAACAACGTCCTCTTCAACTGGCGGCACCGCTCGGTCGATGGCGGCGACCAGGCCAGTTTCTTCAATATCATCAACAATTACTATAAACCCGGCCCCGGCACGCCAGACGGTCCGATCGCCTATCGCCTCCTCAAGCCCGAATCCGCCCGCAGCAAGACCGACATCGACCACTTCGGCAAAGCCTACGTCAACGGCAACATCGTCGAAGGCCACGACAACGTGACCAAGGACAACTGGGATGGCGGTGTGCAACCCTCTCCGGTCAAGGCCACGGTTGCGGAGGTGTTGCCCGCTATTCGTGTGGATACCCCCTTCAAGCACGCGACCCTCGTCATCACCGACGCCGCCACCGCCTACCGCTATGTCCTCGCCAATGCCGGTGCCACCCTTCCTCGCCGCGATTCCGTGGATGAGCGCATCATGACTTCCGTCCGCACCGGCGTCGTCGCCCCCGCCACGGTCGACAAGGAGTCCGCCGAGAAGGCCGCCTTCTACGGCTATGAGCCTAAATGGGTCAAAGAGCTCGGAGACCTTGTCACGCTCGGCTTCATCACCAACCCCAAAGAAGTGGGCGGCTACCCGGAGTATAAAGGCACGCCTTATAAAGACACCGACGGCGACGGCTTGCCCGACGACTGGGAGACCGCCCACGGCTTGAACCCCAACGATCCCGCCGACGCCACCGCCGACCTCAACGGCGACGGCTACACCAACATCGAAGACTTCATCAACGGTCTCGATCCCCGCGCTCCGAAGGTCGATTGGTCCGACCTGAAGAACAACGTGGACCCGCACACCATCACGAATACTCCTGTGATTTCCGCTGCCCCATCTCGGCCTCGCAGTTCTTCCTGGAAGAGGTAAGAGATTCGCCCGCGCTTACGTTTCGTCGGCCGTGTCGTCGCTGTTTCTAGGCTGGGTAACGCGCTTTCTCTCCCTGTGAAAGCGCGCTCCACGTAGAGCCAGGGCGGGCTGAACGTGTTTGCCTTCTCACTCCCTGGTGCCGCTCGCCAAATCATAAGAAATCACCGCTTTATCCAACAATCCGTATGGCCTCATACTGTCTGAAGCTTCCACAGTGTAAGTTGATGTTCGGCACATTTTAGTCTCCTCTTTCTTTCGTCCTGCCTGCGCCGCCCCTCTCGGTGCCGGATCACGTCACCCCTCTTGCCCCCCGTGTCCCGCGTATCTTTCCCTTTCGTCCGCTTTCCGCGCAGGCTCCTGTTTGTGTTTACGGTTTGGGGCTCCACTTTCGCTTCTACTGGCCTCGCCGCCGAGCCTGCCGCGCCCATCGACCGCCACGCCGTCGTCGCGCGGCACAATGTCCGCAACACCCGGCTCGACCCCGAGTCTGCCCTCACCCTCGGCAACGGCGACTTCGCCCTCACCGTGGATATCACCGGCCTGCAAGGCCTGGAGCGCATCTATCACGACAACGGCCTCCCGCTCGAAACCCGCAATACCTGGACGTGGCACGAGTTCCCCAATCCCGAGGGCTACACCCTCGCCGACACCATGGGGCCGGTTAATTTCCACGGTCGCTCCATCCTCTATCCCATCCGCCAGAAAACTCCCGCCGGCTCCTACTTTCGCGAGAACCCGCAGCCCATGCCGCTCGGCCAGCTCGCGTTCACCCTTTTCGGCGAACCGCTCCGCACCGAGGACATTTCCGGCATTAACCAGACGCTCGACCTCTGGACCGGCGTCGTGACCAGCCACTTGCTCGTGCGCGGCGAGCCGCTCGATGTCGTCACCGCCGCCCACGGCACCGCCGCGCTCGTCGCGGTTGAGGCCCGCTCGCCGCTCATCGCCAGCGGCGATCTGCAAGTTCGCCTGCGTTTCCCCTACGCCTACCGCACGTCCGTCGCGCATAAATCGCCCTTCATTTGGGAGCAGCCCGAGAAACACACCACCACGCTCGTCCCGCTTGCGCCCGATCACGCCCGCCTCGATCGCGTGAGCGACACCACCCGCTACGCCACCGATCTCCGCTGGACCTCGCCCGCCGCGCTCACCGAGTCCGGTCCGCACGATTTCCGCCTGCGCGCCACCTCCGGCGACACCCTCGCTTTCACCTGCGCCTTCGCCGACGCCGATCACGCCGCCCCCGTCGAGACCGTTGCCACCACCCGCGCTTCTTCTGCCACCGCGTGGAACGATTATTGGACGCACGGCGGCATCATCGACCTCTCCGCCGCCACCGATCCGCGCGCCAAGGAGCTCGAGCGCCGCACCTTGCTTTCGCTCTACCTCATGCGCGTGAACTACGCCGGCTCCTTCCCCCCCGCCGAGACCGGCCTCCAGCACCTGAGCTGGTTCGGCAAACACAACTCCGAGGTCTATTTCTGGCACGCCGCCCAGTTCTACCAATGGGGCCACGTCGATCTGCTCGAAAAAGGCCTCGCCTGGTATCTGCGCATCCTGCCCCAGGGCATCGAGCACGCCCGCGCCGAGGGCTTCGACGGTGTGCGTTGGCCCAAAATGTCCGGCCTCGATGGCCGCCCTTCGCCCGGCGGCATCAATCCCTACATCATCTGGAACCAGCCCAACCCGATCTACCTCGCCGAGCTCGTCTATCGCGCCAAGCCCACGTC
Organism: Verrucomicrobiota bacterium; assembly: GCA_041179405.1. Classification (GTDB taxonomy): domain Bacteria; phylum Verrucomicrobiota; class Verrucomicrobiia; order Opitutales; family Opitutaceae; genus IMCC26134_A. The sequence goes on along the minus strand of JBEGTN010000515.1, from coordinate 9,403 downwards.
CGCCACCCTCGCGCTCTATCGCGATCTCGTTTTCGAGTCCGCCAACTTCCTCGCCTCTTTCGCCCACCGCGACCCCGCCACCGGTATCTACCACCTCGGGCCGCCGCTCAAAAACGTCACCGAAAGCACCCACGCCGACCTCGTGCGCAACCCGACCTTCGAGGTCGCCTACTGGTATTACGGCCTCACCCTCGCCCAACAGTGGCGCGAGCGCCTCGGTCTCGCCCGCGAATCGCGCTGGGACGACGTGCTCCAGCACCTCGCGCCGCTTCCGATGGAAGACGGCAAGTATCTCGAAATCGAGGGCTCGGGCGGCATCTACGCGTCCGACAAACGCACCCTTCCCACCTCCATGCTCATGGCGCTCGGCTACCTGCCCGCCACGCCCAAGATCGACCTCGACGCCATGCGCCGCACCTACGACGAGGTCAACACCCGCAACGGCGTCGACAAGTGGCTGAGCTGGCAAATGGGCCAGGGCGCCCTCACCGCCGCCCGCCTCGGCGAATCTGCCACCGCAGTCGATATTTTGACCAACACGTCCGAACCCGCGCGCTTCATGCCCAGCGGCTACGTCCGCCGCCCCAAGGACCCCGACGGCGCCGTCGCCTACCTGCCCGTGAACTCCGCCTATCTCTGCGCCGTGGGCCTCATGGCCGGCGGCTGGGATACCGCCCCCGCCGGCCCCGCCCCCGGCTTCCCCCGCGACGGCAAATGGTCCATCCGCGCCGAAGGCCTCCTCCCCATGCCCTGAACCGCCTTGTGAGATAGTTAGCCAACGCTTTTCGTCCCCATCCCGGATTTGCGCCTTAGGCTCGAATCCAGTCAGTTTTCCAAATGAAACAAATCTTCACCCACTCCGCCGCCGAGACCGCCGGCTTCGACACCGCCCAGCTCCGCGCCGAGCACCTGCTCTCCGGCCTCTTCCAGCCCGGCACCGTGCAGCTCGCCTGGTGGGAAACCGACCGCACCATCGCCGTCGGTATCATTCCGTTGGATACGCCTGTCGCCTTGCCGAATCACCCCGAGCTGCGCGCCGAGTTCTTCCTTGAGCGTCGCGAAGCCGGCGTGGTCAACATCGGCGGCTCCGGCACGATCACGGTGGACGGCGTCGCCCACGCCCTCGCGTCGCTCGACGCCCTCTACATCGGGCGCGGCGCGAAAGAGGTTTCCTTCGCCTCCGATTCCGCCGCCGCTCCCGCCAAGTTCTGGCTGCTCAGCTATCCCGCCCACGCCGCCTACCCCACCCGCCACGTTTCCTTCGCGGCCGCCGAAACCGCCGTGCTCGGCGCGCCCGCGACCGCCAACGAGCGCAAGCTCACCAAGCTCATCCACGCCGGCGCCTTCCCCACCTGCCAGGTCGTGATGGGCGTCACCCGTATGCAGCCGGGCGGTGTCTGGAACACCATGCCGCCGCACACCCACCTGCGCCGCTCCGAGGTCTATCTCTATTTTGAAGTGCAGCCCGTCCACGCCGTTTTCCACTTCATGGGCCAACCCCAGGAGACGCGCCACCTGCTCGTCCATAACGAGGAGGCCGTGCTTTCCGCTCCGTGGTCGATTCACAGCGGCGTCGGCACCGCCGCCTACTCCTTTGTCTGGGGCATGGGCGGCGAGAACCAAGTCTTCGCCGACATGGACCCCGCCCCCGTCGCCGATCTCCGCTAAACGTCCCCTCGTGACACAGGCATTCCTGCCTGTGTTCCCCCCCCTTTTCTCGACTCCTCGACTTCTGCCCTTCCCATGATCCTCGATTCCTTCCGCCTCGACGGTAAAACCGCCCTCGTCACCGGCGCCTCCCGTGGCCTTGGCGCCGCCATGGCCGCCGCCCTTGCCCAAGCCGGCGCCGACGTGATCCTTGTCGCGCGCGGCGACCTCTCCGCCACCGCCAAGCTCGTCGAGGCCGCCGGTCGGAAGGCCTTCACTTTCTCCGCCGACCAGGCCAGCCGCCCGTCCATCGAGCGTCTCTGCGCCGCGCTGGGGGACTCGCTTCCCTTGCCCGACATCGTGGTCAACAACGGCGGCACCATCCGCCGCGCCAACTTCACCGAGTTCTCTTTCACCGACTGGGACGAAGTCCTTGAAACCAACCTCACCGCTCCCTTCCGTCTCAGCCAGCGCATCGCCTCGCTCTGGATCGCGCAAAACCGTCGCGGCAAAATCATCCACACCGCCTCCATGCTCTCTTTCCAGGGCGGAGTGCGCGTCGCTTCCTACACCGCCTCCAAGAGCGCGCTCGCCGGTCTCACCCGCTTGATGGCCAACGAGCTCGCCTCGAAGGGCATCAACGTCAACGCCATCGCCCCCGGCTACATGGCGACGGACAACACCACCCAGCTCCGCGCCGACCCCGTGCGCAACCAGGCCATCCTCGATCGCATCCCCGCCGCCCGCTGGGGTGAGTCCGCCGACCTCGCCGGCGCCGTTGTTTTTCTCGCCTCCCCCGCCTCCGACTACGTCCACGGCCACATCCTCGCCGTGGACGGCGGCTGGCTCGCCCGATAAGTAGCGCAGACTTCCAGTCTGCTCCGTCCTCTGTCGTTCCGTCCTCTGTCGCTCTGTCCCTCTTTTCTACAATGCCCCCCCGAACCCTCCTCGCCTCGCTGACGATGGCCGCCGCCTTTACGCTGTCCGCCACCGCCGCCGAAAAACTCGTTGTCACCGTCGCGCACGATCTCTCCATCGCGCGCCCGTCCGAGACTATCACCTTGCCCTGGGCCGAGGTGAGCAAGGCTCTCCCGGGCGTCCTCCTGCAAAAGATCGCCGTGCGCGACGCCTCCGGTCACAGCCTGCCCTACCAGGTCACCAATCTCGGCCCCACCGCCAAGGACCCGAAAAACATCGGTGCCGCCTACGGCGAACTCATCTTCCAGCATGATTTCGCCGCCGGGGAAAAGTCCGCCGTCTTCACCGTCGAGCAGACCGACGCCGTTTCACCTCCTTTCCCGGTAAAAGCCTTCGCCCGCGCCGTGCCCGAGCGTCTGGATGACTTCGCCTGGGAAAACGACCGCCTCGCCCATCGCACCTACGGCCCCGCCCTCGCCGCTCCGGCCGCCCCCGGCAGTGGCAAGGAGGTGCTCGTCACCAGTGGCCTCGATCTCTGGTGCAAGCGGGTGAGCTACCCGATCGTCGATCGCTGGTATAACAAGGGTCACGACCACTACCACAAGGACGAGGGCGAGGGCATGGACATGTATGGCGTCTCCTCTTCGCGCGGCTGCGGCGGCCTCGGCATCTGGGACGGTTCCCGCCTGTATGTGAGCGGCAATTACAAGACCGCCCGCGTCCTGGCCAACGGCCCCGTGCGCGCTGTCTTCGAGCTCACCTACGACACCTGGGACGCCGCCGGCGTCTTCGTCTCCGAGACCAAGCGCTTCACTGTCGATGCCGGCCGCAACCTCGATCAGATCGAGAGCACCTTCGCCGCCGCCAAGGTCGATACGCTTACCGTCGCCATCGGTTTGAACAAAAACTCCGCCGACAAAAAGCAGGAGCCCGTCGTCACGCTCACGCCCGCCTCGGACGCTTGCAGCCTTGCCCAATGGATCGTGCAAAAGGCCAACGGCTCGCTCGGCACCGCCGTCGTGCTGGCCGATCCGGCTGCCTTCGCCGGCTTTGCCGAGGACCCGCTCAACCAGCTCATCCTCGCCAAAGTGGCTCCGGGCCAGCCCCTGCGCTACCTCGCCGGCGCCGGTTGGGACCGCAGCGGCCAGTTCGCCAGCCAGGCCGAGTGGCTCGCCTACGTCGCCTCCGAATCCGCCCGCGCCCGCGCGCCCATCACCGTCACCCTTTCCCTCAAGTAGCGCAGACTTCCAGTCTGCATCCGTTTCTCTTTCCGTTCCGTCTTCTTCCGTTCTTCCGCTATCCGTCGCCCCCTAAGCCTCTTCCCTCTATCCCATGTCAACGCTCAGCCGCTTCCTTCTGCCCCTGGTCCTGGTTTGTCCTTTCCTCCACGCTGCCCCCCCGGCCGCGCCTGCCGTCCCGGCGATGCAAAAATTCGGCGACGCCACCCCGCTCGAATGGTCCGTGCGCCTCGCCCGCTCCGAGATGGCACGCAAGGGCGAGCGTATGTTTCACGACGTCAACCCCGAGGCCAAGTGGAGCTACACCGCCCCCCTCGTCGGCCTCTCCCTCATGCGTCTGTCCGACCGGCTCGGCGACCCGTCCTTCGGCGCCTACGGAGTGCGCACCGCCACTTCCTTCGTCGAGTCCGACGGTTCCATCCCTTCGTATAAAAAATCCGAATACAACATCGACCTCGTCGCCCCCGGCAAGGTCCTCGTTCGCGCCTGGGAAAACGGCGACCACTCCCCGGCCCTGAAAACCGCCATCGAGCAGCTCCGCGACCAGATGCGCACCCACCCGCGCACCAGCGAGGGCGGCTTCTGGCACAAGCAGCGTTACCCGAATCAAATGTGGCTCGACGGCCTCTTCATGGCCTCCCCCTTCCTCGCCCACTACGGCAAGGTCTTCCAGGAGCCCGCCGCCGCTGACGACGTTTTTAAACAGATCATCCTCATGGATCGCCACGCCTTCGATCCCGCCACCGGCCTCTGGTTCCACGGCTGGGACGAGGCCCGCACCCAGCCCTGGGCCAACAAGCAGACCGGCGACTCCCCGAGTTTCTGGAGCCGCTCCATCGGCTGGTATGGCATGGCCATCGTGGACTCCCTCGAATACCTGCCCGCCGACCACCAGGAGCAGCCCGCCGTCCGCGAAATCCTCCGCCGCGTCGCCGACGGACTCGTGCGCTGGCAGGACCCCGCCACCGGCCTCTGGTGGCAGGTCACCGACCAGGGCGCTCGCGATAAAAACTACATCGAAGGCACCGGCTCGGCCATGTTCGTTTACACCCTCGCCAAAGGCATCAACCTCGGCGTCCTCGACCGCGAGAAATACCTTCCCGCCCTCCTGAAGGGCTACGCCGGCCTCATCAAAACCCTCATCCGCACCGACGCCGACGGCAGCGTGAGCCTCACCCGTTGCTGCGAGGTCGCCGGCCTCGGCGGCACCAGCGGCGGCCGTGCGCGCGACGGCACCTTCGACTACTACGTGGGCGAGCCCATCATCGACAACGACCACAAGGGCGTCGGTCCCTTCATCAGCGCCGGCATCGAGCTCGATCGCATCCTCAACGCCGCCGCGCCCCGCTTCGTCGCCCGTGGCTGGCAGGACTACCCCGCCGCCCTCGCCCGCATCAAGGCCCCGACGTTCCCCGCCCGCGATTTCCCCATCACTGACTTCGGTGCCAAAGCCGGCGACGACGCCGCGCCCAACGCCAACACCGCCGCCATCGCCGCCGCCATCGCCGCCGCGAACCAGGCCGGCGGCGGCCGCGTCCTCGTGCCCGCCGGCGTCTGGCGCACCGGTGCCGTCCACCTCAAGAGCAACGTCAACCTCCACGTCGCCAAGGACGCCACCCTCCTCTTCTCCACCAACCCCGCCGACTACCCCATCGTCCACACCCGCTGGGAAGGCGTGGAGTTGATGAACTACTCCGCCCTCATCTACGCCTTTGAACAGGAAAACATCGCCGTCACCGGCGAGGGCACGCTCGACGGCGGCTCGACCGCCGACGACTGGTGGAGCTGGAACAAAAAGGGCGACAAGCCCCAGAAACAAAAACCCGCCCGCGACCGCCTCGTAGCCCTCGGCGAGACCGATACGCCCGTTGCCAAGCGCATCTTTGGCGACGGCGATTTCCTGCGCCCGAATTTCGTCCAGCCCTACCGTTGCAAAAACGTCCTCATCGAGGGCGTCACCCTCCTGCGCTCGCCGATGTGGGTTCTCCATCCGGCCTTCTCGCAAAACGTCACCGTTCGCGGCGTCAGCGTCCACTCCCACGGCGGCAACAACGACGGCTGCGATCCCGAGTCTTCGCAGGACGTCCTGATCGAGAACTGCGTCTTCGACACCGGCGACGACTGCATCGCCATCAAGTCCGGTCGCAATGGCGATGGCCGCCGCGTTCCCATCCCCTCGTCCAACATCATCGTGCGCGGCTGCACCATGAAGGATGGCCACGGCGGCGTCGTCCTCGGCTCCGAGTGCTCGGCCGGCATTCGCAACGTCTTCGTCGAAAACTGCACCATGGACAGCACCGAGCTCGACCGCGCCCTCCGCTTCAAGAGCAACGCCGTGCGCGGCGGCGTCCTCGAAAACGTCTTCATGCGCGACGTGACTATCGGCCGCGTCGGCGAGGCCGTCATCACCATCGACTTGCTCTACGAAGAGGGAGCCAAGGGCGACTTCATGCCCACCGTGCGCAACATCCAGCTCGATCGCGTCACCGCCACCGCCGCGCCTCGCGTGCTCTACATCCGCAGCTTCCCTGGCGCCACCGTGGACGACATCCGTATCAACGACTCCACCTTCAAAGGGCTTACCCAGTCCGAGGTTGTGCAGGGAGCGGGCAACATCACCCTTCGCAACGTCACCCTCACTCCCGCCAATCTCAAACCCGGCAAAAATTCCGTGGCCCAACCCTAAAACGCTTATCCATCATGTCCGTATCCCCCACATCCAACGCCCCCAAGATGACCGGCTACCGGTGGTCGATCTGCGCGATGCTCTTTTTCGCGACGACCATCAACTATCTGGACCGCCAGGTTCTGTCCCTCACTTGGAAGGATTTTATCGCTCCCGAATTTCACTGGACGGACGCACAATACGGCGACATCGCCGGCTACTTCTCGATTTTCTACGCGATCAGCATGCTCTTCGCCGGTCGCTTTATCGACTGGATGGGCACCCGGCGCGGCTTTAATTGGGCCATCGGCGTCTGGTCGGTCGGCGCCTGTTTGCACGCCTTCTGCGGCATCGCCACCTCCGGTATTTTGACCGGCACGTGGATGGTCGGCTTTGAAGGCGCCAAGGAGTCCATCGGCCATGTCGCCGACGTCGCCCGCGTCGCCGAGGTGAGCGTGGGGCTGTTTATCTTCGCCCGCTTCATCCTCGCGGTGGGCGAGGCCGGCAACTTCCCGGCCGCCATCAAGACCACCGCCGAGTATTTCCCCAAAAAGGACCGCGCCTTCGCCACCAGTATCTTCAACGCCGGTGCCACCGTCGGCGCGCTTTCCGCTCCGCTCCTGATCCCCACCATCGCCGCCGCCTGGGGTTGGGAAGCCTCCTTCCTCATCATCGGCGCCGTCGGCTTCATCTGGATCGGCCTCTGGCTGTATTTTTATCACAAGCCCGAGGCGACTTCGCGGGTCAACGCCGCCGAGCTCGAGTATATCCGTCAGGACCGGGCCGACGAAGCGCTCCACTCCCCTGGCGGCGACTCGGACAAAATCAGCTTCCTCGCCCTCCTGCGCTACCGCCAGACTTGGGCCTTCGCCGCTGGTAAGTTCATGACCGACGGCGTGTGGTGGTTCTTCCTCTTCTGGACGCCCGCCTACCTGAGCTCCGTTTACCACATCAAGTCCTCCGACACCGCCGGCAAGCTGGCGATCTTCGTCCTCTACTCGATCACCCTGCTCTCGATCTACGGCGGATGGTTGCCCTCCTACTTTGTCGGCAAAAAGGGCATGAGCCCTTACGACGGCCGCATGAAGGCCATGCTCATCTTCGCTTTCTTCCCGCTGCTCGCGCTCTTCGCCCAACCGCTCGGCCACTACACCTACTGGCTCCCGGTCATCATCATCGGCATCGCGGGCGCCGCGCACCAGGCCTGGTCGGCGAACATCTTCTCCACCGTCGGCGACATGTTCCCCCGCAAAGCCATCGCCACCGTCACCGGCATCGGCGGCATGGCGGGCGGCGTCGGCTCCTTCCTCATCAACAAGGGCTCGGGCAAACTCTTCGACTACGCCTCCAACACCCAGATGGTTTTCATGGGCTTCAAGGGCAAGGAAGCCGGCTACTTCATCATCTTCTCCATCTGCGCCGTCGCCTACCTTATCGGCTGGTCGATCATGAAGGCCCTCGTTCCCAAATACGAACCGATCAAAGACCTGTAATGTGTCGTTTGGATTCAGCGGGTAGGGACGGACCGCTGGGCCGTCCGCTCTGATGCACCTAGGTAAAACGACTACGCGGCGGGCCCAGCGGTCCCGCCCTACCTCAAATCTGAACGCCAGCGCCTCGGTTGACCCCAAGCACGCTCCCGCCCCATGAAAACTGCCGCCCCCCCGCGCCCCCTGTTCATCCTGGCCGCGCTCCTCGCGCTCCCGGGGTGCGAAGCCGCCCCTGTCACTAAACACCCGGCCCCCGCGACAACCGCCTCCTCCACCGCCGCCCCGTCATCCTCCACCGCCGAGCCCGCCGCAAAACCCTCCAAAGCCACCGTCCGCTGGCCCACCGCCCTGCGTCAGCCTGCCGCGTGGTATGCCACCGCCGAGGCTCGCGGCATGGCCGACAGCGTGCTGCAATATCAGACCGAGTCCGGCGGCTGGCCGAAGAACACCGACTTCTCCGATCCGCCCTCCGACGAGTTTTTGGCCGATCACGCGATGGATCACCGCGCCGCCACGATCGACAACAACGCCACCACCACGCCCCTGCGTTTCCTCGCCCGCGTCGTCACCGCCACCGGAAGTAAAAAATACCGCGCCGCGTTCGAGCACGGTTTCGATTATGTGCTCGCCGCCCAATACCCGAACGGCGGCTGGCCCCAGTATTTCCCGCTCAAGAAGGGCTACTACACCCACATCACCTATAACGACAACGCGATGGTCAACGTGCTCACGCTCCTGCGCGACGCCGCCAAAAATGAGCCTCCCTTCGCCTTCCTCGACGCCGACCGCCGCGCCCGCGCCACCACCGCCGTCGCCAAGGGCATCGACTGCATCCTTCACACCCAGGTGAAGCAGGACGGCGAACTCACCGTCTGGTGCGCCCAGCACGACGAGACCACCCTCGCCCCCGCCTGGGCGCGCAACTTCGAGCCGCCCTCTCTTTCCGGCGGCGAGAGTGTCGGCATCGTGAAGTTCCTCCTGGATATCGAAAAGCCCTCGCCCGAAATCATCGCCGCTGTGGAAGGCGCGGTGGCTTGGTTCGAGAAAATGAAAATCACCGGTCTGCGCTACGAGACCTTTAAGGATTCCACGGGCAGTAAAGACCGGCGCGTCGTGCCCGACCCCGAAGCCCCCGCGCTCTGGGCGCGCTTTTACGAACTTGGCACCAACCGCCCCATTTTCATCGGCCGCGACAAGGTCATCCGCTACGCCCTTGCCGACATCGAGCGCGAGCGCCGCGCCGGCTACGGTTACTACAACGGCGGCGCCCAAGCCCTGCTCGAGACCAACTACCCCAGCTGGCGCAAACGCCTCCGCCTCCCCGCTACCGCCGCCAAGCCCTGATCCCTTCGCGCTTTCACCTCGGCTCCTCGTAGCGCAGGCTTCCAGCCTGCATCTGAGCAGACTGGAAGTCTGCGCTACCTCTCACTTGTAAACCCTCCTCC
>JBEGTN010000514.1:0-4216 GCA_041179405.1 Verrucomicrobiota bacterium | reverse complement strand
CTGACGGTGAAGGATTTTCACCTGCTGGTGCGGCTGCGGGTGTTCAATACGGAGCAGATGAACCAGGCGGTGTTCGCCTTTCGGCGTTACGAGGATGCCTCGTTGTGCTACACCGGCATCGAGAGCCACGAAGGGCTCACGCACTACGGCTTATACGACACGGTGGTGGCGAGAACCTGAAAATGGGGCGGGTTTTTACAGGGATACGGTCGGCGTCCTGTGGTCGAGGTCGTCGGGAGGAGAGCGCTTGCGGCCAGGGCCGGAACTGCGGAGTCCAGTCTCCGTTACGCCGAATGGTGCTGCTCCGGCACCGGACGGCACGTTCGGCGCTACTTTGACAGACTTCAGGGCAAACGAAGTTGGAAAATAGGGCCAGCCCGAGAACTGTTGATTGATTAAGCGATGAATAGTTCGGCGCTGACGTGGAAGCGGTGGACGAGGCGGCGGATGTGGTCGGTGGTCAGATTGCGCGTGCCTTTGAGGAGTTTGTAGGCGGTGGAGCGGTCCACGTCGAGGAGCGCGGCGAGGTCGTCGCCAGTCAGTTGGTTTTCTTCCAGCAGAAATTTAAGGGCTTTCAGACCGCTGAGTCCGGGCGGGGGGCCGAGGTGCTCGGTTTCATAGGCCTCGACCAGTTGGCTAAGGAGTTCGAGGTAGTCTTCTTGGTCGGCGTTCAATTTGTGGCCGGCCAGAGCGTCGATGACTTCGACCGTGTTATCGTAGGCGATTTGGTCGTGGAGCGGACGCGGGATGTGCAGCGCGATCAGGTCGGCGTAACGGGTGGGTAGCTTGTCAGGGAGGGTGACGGAGGTTTTTTTCATAAAGTTTTTCTCCATGCGGCGCGGTCGTATTCGGCATGGGTGAGCACATGCAGGATGTAAATGCAGCGACGATTGTAGTGGATGGCGGTGATGAGACGGTAGGCGTTCGTGAGGTTGAAAATGGTGACGGTGCGACCGCTGGCTACTTTGACTTGGTCGGCGTGGGGAAAGGTGCGGCGCGACTCGACAAGGTTTGTCCACGTGGCCCGGCTGGCAATGGCGTGCCAATGGAGGATGGTCGGCGCGGCTTTGGGATGTTGGAGGCCGGCGGCGTCACGGCGTGACGAGGTCGTCGGGGGTGTAGAGTTTGCGGTCGGGGCCGGCGCTGCGGAGTTGGATGACGTCGGCGGCGAGGGGGTGGATTTGCCAGGGCGTGCCCCAGCGGTCCACGAGACGGCCGACGACGAGGGCGGGGTGGGTTGCGGGCAGGGCGGAGTCACCGAGGGCGTCGCGGTCGGTCAGCACGCGGGCGAGGTCTTCGTTGAAGCCCACGGCGGGTCGGCGCGACGAGGGCACGGATTGGAGGTAGTTGCTCGTGAGGTCGGCCAACGCGGCGAGGTCCTCGCGGGGCGTGCCGTCGGCGGCGAGCAGGCGCTCCCAAGATTGCAGCGGGTGCTCTGGCGTGGCGACGCGGACGGGGAGCAGCGCGGGTGGCGGGGGCAGGGCGGCGGAGGGTGCGGCGTCGGCGGAGCGCGGCTGGGGTGGGCGAGGGCGGGCGAGCCAGAAGCCGATGGCGAGTGTGCCGACCACGAGGATAACCGCAGTGATGAGGAGAGTGCGGCCGCGGGTCATGGTGGAGGCGCCTCGGTTAGATGAATGCCTCGGCCTGCGTGAGTTTTAGTTGAAGCGTAGCCACGGTAGCCTGAGGGAGACATTATAGAATAATTGGCCGCAAAGAACGCAGAGAGCGCAAAAATCGGAAGGGACAAGGGGATTGTTCTTTGTGCTCTCTGTGTTCTTTGCGGCTAAAGCTTTGTTTGGAATTGGTCAGCTTTGCATCAGGCCCATGGGGCCGGTGGCGCCGGGGGTGTAGAAATTCGTGATGCGGGGGAGCACGCTGGGGAGCTGGCCGGGGGTGACGCCGAGCCAGAGGGCGAGCTCGGCGAAATACTCGTCCACCGACCAGTCCGGCACGGTGACGCCTCGGCTGGTGACGACCTTGGGGCCGTTTAGCGAGAGGTCGGGGTAGCTGCCGTAAACGCGGCCGCCGTTGACGCCGCCGCCGAGCACGAAGGCGTTGCCGCCCCAGGCGTGGTCGGAGCCGGCGCCGTTGGAGGTGAGGGTGCGGGAAAAGTCGGAGGCGGTGTAGAGGGTGGCGTTGTTTTGCAGGCCAAGCTCGCCGAGGGCGGCCCAGTAGGAAACGAGGCAGCGGTTCACGACATCCACCATCTTGTCCATGCTGTTGATGACCTCGTCGTGGTGATCCCAGCCGCCGTAGTTGATGAAGAAAGTCTGGCGGCGCAGGCCGAGGTCGGCGCGGATCTTCATGGTGCGGACGATGGTCTTGAATTGCTGGCCGAGGGTGCGAGCGGGGTCGGTGGAGGAGGTGTAGCCGCTCGGGTAAACGTAGCCGGTGTCGCCGGGGAACAGGGTGGTGAGGGTGGAGGTGTCGAAGGCGTCCTTGAAGGCGGCGCTGGCGTCGATGGAGTCGCGCAGGTTTTGGGTGAAGGTGGAGTCGAGCAGGTTTTCGTATTCCTGCTGGAGGAGGTTATCCACGCCGGCGGTGCGGGTGGCGGAGCGGCTGGTGGCGCTGACGGTGGGGGTGGCGTAGGGGGAGTTGTAGTCGCTGGGCAGGCTGCTGCCGGTCGTGCCAATGGTGTAGGCGAAGAGATTCTGGCCGGTCTGCCAGACATTGTTGCCGCTGATGGAAATGTTCATCGAGACGGCGGCGTTCTGGTTGCCGGCGTGGAGCAGGTCGGCGGCGAGGCCGGCCCAGCCGATGGAGCGGGCCTCGGTGGCGACGGAGCTGTGCCACTGCTGCACCTGGTCGGAGTGGGAGTAGAGGCCGCGCGGGAGCTTGGCGGTGGAGTTGTTGTATTGGGTTTTTGTTACACGGTCGGCGAGGGTGCCGACGTTGCTGACGAAGGCGAGGCGGCCCTGGGCGTAGAGCGACTGGATGCCGGGGAGGCTGTTGTGGTCGCCGCAGCGCGGGTGGACTCCGAAGCTGAAGGGGTCGCTGGCGGCGGCCTGGAGGGCGAGGATGCTGGTTTGGGGCAGGGCGAGGCCATCGGAGTTGGTGACGGCATCGTAGGTGCCGCCGCGGGTGGTGGCGTAGTTGGCGTAGGGGGTGCCGGACGAGGGCATGAGGAGGTTGTAGGAATCCATGCCGCCGGCGAAGAAGAGGCACACGAGCGCGCGGTAGTCCTCGCCCGGCGGGAGGGACTGGGCGAGGGCGGAGTTGGCCATGCGCAGGTTGAGGAGGGTGGAGAGCAGGCCGAGGGAGCCGACGGCGGCGCAACTGGCCTGGCCGAGGAAATCGCGACGATTGAGGGTGCGGGGCATGGCGGGTGGGGGGCTCGGAGGACGGAGGGCGGAAGGCGGAACGGAAGAGGACAGAGCGACAGAACTACAGAGGGCGGAGGGCGGAACTTGAACTCACGTTCAAGCCTACGGGGGGAGGACGGAGGAGCGGAGGGCGGAAGGCGAAACTTGAACTTACGTTCAAGCCTACGGGGGGAGGTTACTTGAGGATGGCGGAGTCGGCGGAGAGGGCGACGAGGTGGGCGGCGACGCGGAAGCGGGTGAGGGCGCGTTGGTCGCGGACGGTGGTGGTGAGTCCGGAGGCGAGCGGATCGTCGAGGCGACGGACGGCGCGGGTGACGGCGCGGAAGGTGGCGGGGGACATGCGGCCGTAGCAGAGGGCGAGGTCGAGGGCGGAGACGAGGCCCTCGGGGTCGTTGGTGGCGAGCGGGAGCCAGGCGGCCTCGTTGGCGCGGGTGTTCCAGGTGGAGCCGTTGCCAGCGGTGGTGACGACGGGGTCGGATTGGCTGGTGGGGTTGAACTGGGTCCAGCCGGAGTTGGCCGCGAGGTTGAAGGTGCTGGTGACGGCGAGTGCGCTGGAGAAGCGGTTGGGGGTGGTGATGGAGCTGACGCTGTTGGTGATCTGGAGTTCGGGTGAAACGAGGCCTGCGTCGCGGAGCGGGCCGGGCGATTGGTAGGATGGTGAGTAGAAGTTGAATACGCTCGGGGCGCTGAGCGGGCGCTGGAGGAAATCACTGTCGAGCGAGCTGAATCCGCGATAACGTCCGCCGGAGGAGGCGAGATCGGCGGGGGCGGCCTCAAGGGCGCGGGCGAGGGCGACGTAGCGGGTGTAGGGCTCGCGCACGAGGCCGTGACCGACGACGGAGAACTGGGCGGGGTCGCGGGCTTCGGGGTCGAGCAGGAGGGCGCGGATGACG
>JBEGTN010000513.1:0-3949 GCA_041179405.1 Verrucomicrobiota bacterium | reverse complement strand
GTCCACGAGCGGGTGCTCGGGGGCGATAACCATGAAGGTGGCGCCGAAGAGGGTGTCGGGGCGGGTGGTGAAAACCTTGAGGTCGCCGAGGGCGAGGTTTTCGAGGGCGAAGAGAACCTCGGCGCCTTCGGAGCGGCCGATCCAGGCCTCTTGCATGCGCTTGGTGGAGTCGGGCCAGTCCACGTGCTTGAGGTCTTCGAGCAGGCGCTCGGCGTAGGCGGTGATGCGCAGGACCCATTGACGGAGATTGCGGCGCTCGACGGGGAAGCCGCCGACCTCGGACTTGCCGTCCTGGACCTCCTCGTTGGCGAGAACGGTGCGGAGTTCGGGGCACCACCAGACGGGGCGCTCATCGACGTAGGCCAGGCCCTTTTTGAAGAGCTGGAGGAAGATCCACTGGGTCCAGCGGAAGTATTTGGGGTCGGTGGTGTCCACCTCGCGGTCCCAGTCGTAGGAGAAGCCGAGGGCGGAGATCTGGCGGCGGAAGTTGGTGATGTTGTTCTGGGTGTTGGCGGCGGGGTGGGTGCCGGTTTTCACCGCGTGTTGCTCGGCGGGCAGGCCGAAGGCGTCCCAGCCGATGGGGTGGAGGACGTTGAAGCCCTTGGCGCGCTTGTAGCGGGCGATGATGTCGGTGGCGGTGTAGCCCTCGGGGTGGCCGATGTGCAGGCCGGCCCCGGAGGGGTAAGGGAACATATCGAGCACGTAGTAGCACGGCTTCGCGGGGTCCTCGGTGGCGCGGAAGGATTTTTGGTCGGCCCAGAAGCGTTGCCAGTGGGGCTCGATTTGAAGGAAGTCGTAGTCTGTGGAGGTCGTGGCCATCGGAGGAAAAAGGAAGAGTGAAAGGCGGACGGGCGCGGGGGGTCAAGGGCGGCGGCGTTATCACGCCAGATGAAGATGAAAGATTAAGTTGAAGGGCGGCGCTTAGCGCAGGCTTGCTCCCGACCGAAGCCGAAAGCACGCTGCCCGCCCTGTGGAAACCCCTTCGAACAATCCTTCGCGATCAAACTCCGTAGCAGCAGGTTGGTATAATATTTTCCCCGTGCTTCTGCTTTGCATCTTTTGGGTGCTGGTAAACGCCTTTTTGGTGGATGCGGTGACGGTGCGGCTCTGCGAACAGGCGGACAACGGGATGGCGAAGGAGCTGCGGATGCCGGTGTTCCTGCACGAGATCGCAAACGACGGCTACACCTGGAATCACTACGCCGAACACCTCGGCGAGAATGGCGAGTGGCGACTCAGGCACACTGAATTTGACAACGCGCCCGAGGGGCGGCAGGTGCACTGGAACTCCGCCTTTGCCTGGTATCTGCGCGGCATGGGCGAGATATACCGCTCCTCCACTGGCGACTCGCTAAGAAACAGTATTTTTCGGATGTCGATCTGGGCGAACCCGATTTTGCTCGTGCTGGCTTTGGGCATTTTCACCACGCTGGCGGCACGCCGCTTCGGTCCGCTATGCGGTGCGGTGATCGCCATCGGCATGGTGGCGGTGCCTACGTTTTACGAAGGCTTTTTACCGGCGTATCCAGACCACCACGGCCTGATCGCCTTTATGATTTTGGGAATGATATTCGGCATTGCGTGGGCGGGTGCGGGCTGGGTGCAGGCTGAATCAGGCGAAGACTTTGTGCTGCCGCGCTCACTGCGGCAGGCACGCCACGGTATGATTTTTTCCGCGATCTGCGGCGCGGCGTGCCTTTGGATTAGTGCCGTATCCGCCACCATTGTTTTGATCGCAATCGGCCTGGGCGCGCTGGTGGCGGCGACATGCTTTGGCCGCACTTTGCGTCGTGCAGGGGTGGTCTTTGATGCCGGGCTTTGGCGCTTGTGGGCGATTTGGGGCGCGGGCGGGAGCATGTTTTTTTACCTGCTGGAATACTTCCCCTCGCATTTGGGTTTTCGACTTGAGGTGAATCATCCTTTTTACGCCTTGGCTTGGCTGGGTGGAGGCTGGCTGGTTGCTCTTTTGACTGGTTGGATATGCGGGCGTGATGACTCCACCGACCGTTTCCCCTGGCAAGTGGCGCTGGTGGCGCTGGTCTGCTGTATGGTTTTGCCGGTCGTGGCTTTGGTGGGCGGCGCGAGTGTCTATGCACCTCTGGATCCGTTCATGGCGGCTATCCACCGGAATATACGTGAGTTTCTGCCGCTGGGGCTGGTGGTGAAGCTGAGTGGCTCGACTTGGTTTGCCACTCTTGGCTGGTTTCCGGTGCTTTTGCTGATTGCGGTGGGGATGTTGTTTATCAAGCGAGTCGGCGCCGGGACGAAAGCGGCCTTGGTATTTCTTCCCATCCCGATCCTGATGATCACCGGTTTGCAGTTGTATCAAGTGCGCTGGGGGATGTTGGCAGGTCCGCTCTACATCGCTCTTGCCGGTATTGTTATTCCGCAGTTTTGGCGAATTTTACCGCGCGCGCTTTGGTGCCGGATGGTGGCGATCCCTGCATTGCTCGTTTTCGGATACCAATTTGTCGGGCCTTCCTTTACGGCCAACATAGGTGCGACATGGGCCCAGTATCGGAACCCGCAATCGATCTCTTTCGGGCAGGGCATTGCGCTGCTCCATCGCCAGATGGCCAGAACCATTCTGGACAGCGCGGGTGGTAAGCCCGTGGTCCTGCTCAGCAGTCCCAATAGTTCATGCATATTGGCGGGGCTAGGCGGGTTTCGCACCATCGGCACACTGTATTGGGAAAATGTAGACGGACTCAAAGCCGGTGCCGAAGGCCTCAATGCCCAGAGCGACGTCGAAGCGCTCGCTTTTATGAAAAGGCACGGCGTCACGCACGTCTCCCTGATGAATTGGGAAAACTTCATCGAACCCTACTTCAATATTCTTCATCCCATTCCAGCTGCGGGTGTGTCCGTGCAAAACTCCTTCGGCAAGGCCGCGCTGGCCGACAAACGAATTCCCGCCTGGGTGCGCCCCTTGGTTTTCCCCGCGAATGCGTTGAGCCAAAACCTTCAGCAGACCGTGCTTTTGTTGCAGGTCGCGCCGGAACAAAGCCTCAACGAGGCGAAATTCCATCTCGCTCGCTTTATTCGCTATGTCGAGGGCCGGCCAGAGCAGGCGGAAAGTGTGTTTAAGGATATCCTCGCGGCCGAGCCTTCAAGCAGTCTGGTGATGATCGAACTCAGCAATCTTTACTTGGAGCAGCGGCGCTATGACGAGGCTGTCGATCAGTTGCTTAATGCATTGCCGGATGCAAACGCCGACACCCGCGCCTCGCTTGCCGGTCAGGTGGTATCCGAGCTTGGCAAGGTCGGCCAATGGACGCTCCTGGCCAAGGTCCTGCGCCGCACGGCGGAGTTCCCCGACACCAGCTCCCAGACCCTGCACAATGTGGCTTGGGTGATCGCTACTCTGCCGACGGCCGAGGGACGTGATCCGCTCTTTGCCCTGGCCTGTTGCGATCGCTTGGACCGTATGCCGAACGATGCGGCCATGCTTGCGCTCACCCGCGCCGCCAGCAAGGCGGCGCTCGGTGATTTCCCTGCCGCCCTCCAGCTCGCCAAGGACGTGGCTTCCGGCGTGGTGCCAGCCACGGAGGATCGCCGCCGCCAGGCCTCGGAGATGGCGGCTTCGTTCCAGGCGCAAAAAGTCTGGGTCACTGCTCGGTGAGCTAGAGGGGGCATATGCAGGCGATCCGGGTCTCGCGGGAGGGGATTTCAGCCTTGAAACGGCAGTTTTAACCACGGATTACACGGAAGAACACGGATCTCAGAAATTTAGAATACAATAAAGAGTCACCCGGCTAGTGAGTAAATCCCATGCTATGATTATCCCGATCTGTCTTGATCCGTGCCAATCGGTGTAATCCGTGGTTGGTTTTAACTGCGGTTTTTAGGTTAGTCTTGCTTGAGCTCTGTGTTCTCTGTGTCGGGGCTCTGTGCCCTCTGTGACGAAAAATGCCCTTTAAAAATAATATATAACGCTTCGGATTAGTCA
>JBEGTN010000512.1:0-2820 GCA_041179405.1 Verrucomicrobiota bacterium | reverse complement strand
CTCACACACTCGCGATGATCTTTGCCA
Source organism: Verrucomicrobiota bacterium (assembly GCA_041179405.1). Taxonomy (GTDB): domain Bacteria; phylum Verrucomicrobiota; class Verrucomicrobiia; order Opitutales; family Opitutaceae; genus IMCC26134_A. Next base: position 2,793 of record JBEGTN010000512.1, on the reverse strand, counting down.
GGTCCACGTGGTCGGCGATGAGCTGCTTGATGATGGGGAATTTGTCGGTGTCCTGCGGCTGGGTCTTTACCGACATATGGTTGATGCGGCTCGTGACCTCGTAGCTTTCTTCGCGAGTGGCGATGACCGGGATCTCGGTCTGGGCAAGCAACTCGGCTAGCTTCGGGTGCGGGCGGACGTCATTCGTCACCACTAGACCAGCGATCTGGCCGCCACCGGAAAGGGTGGCGCTGGCAAGAGCGGCGAGGATGATATCATCTCGATCACCGGGGGTAATAATGAGCGTGCCGGGCTGCAGGTAATCGACGATACCTTTGGCGGCCATCGCGCCCACGATCACGCGTTGCACGCGTTGTTTGGCACCGCCACGACGACCGTTCAGCCACTTGCCCTGGATCTCCTCGGCGATTTGAGAAAGGTTGGGCGCGCTCAGGGCTTTCTGGATAGGTAACACTCCGAGCAGCGGAATGCCGAGACGGGCGAGGCCAAGCCCGGCATATTGTCTGACGAGGTCTATTTTATCGCTCTCCACCTTGTTAAGAATGGCGCCGATGACCTCCACGCCGAATTTATCGAAAAGGGATTTATTGAGCGCGAGCTCGTCGATAGGGCGCCCGATGCCGCCCGGGGAGACGAGAATGACCTTGGCGTTGAGAAGCTGGGCGACGCGTGCGTTGGACAGATCAAAAACCGAGCCCACACCGGCGTGTCCCGAGCCCTCGATGATGGTAAAATCTTTTTCCCAGGAAACTCGGTCGAAGGAGCGGCAGATTTTATCCTCAAGTGCAGGCAGCAGCTCGGAAGGATTTTCCAGAAAACGACGGGTAAAGTTGCCGTCAATGGCGACCGGGCTCATGCTCTCGATGGGCACGCGCACCTGGAAGATGGAGTCGAGCAGGACGGAGTCCTCGTCGATTTTCTGCCCCTGCACGTCAACGAAACGCTGGCCTACCGGCTTGATGAAGCCAACGCGCGGGAAGATGGATTGGAGTGCGCCGTAGAGCCCGAGACAGGTGGTGGTCTTGCCATCGTTCATGCGCGTGGCGGCGATGAAGATGCGTTTGGTGACCGTGTTGTTGGGTTTGCTTTGGAGCGGAAGCGCCGGCAGGGAGAACGGATTGGCGGAGACCAGATCAGCCACCGGAGAGGGGTCGCGGCTCAAGGGCACCTCGGGCGTGATAGTTACGGCTGGAGGCATGATTCGCGGGATGTGCTGAGACTGGATGGCTTACACCGCGCCATGGAGAAGACGGCGGTCGATCGCTTGCACACCGACGATGGCGGCGGCGCCAAAGACGTCGTGCGCACTGGCACCACGGGAGATCTCGGCGGCGGGCTTGCTGAGACCGGTGAGGATCTGACCAAAGGTATTCGCGCCGGCCAGGATCTGGACGAGCTTGAAGGCGATGTTACCTGAATTCAGATCGGGAAACACGAGCACATTGGCGCGGCCGCCCACAGAGTTGTGCACCCCCTTTATTTTAGCGACCGCGAGATCGAGGGCGGCGTCCACCTGGATCTCGCCCTCGATCTCCATCTCGAAGTTGAGGGATTTGGCCTTGGCGCGGGCAAGTTCGGTGGCGTGGCGGACCTTGACCAAGGTTGGCTGGTTGGACGGGCTCTTGGTCGAGTAGCTGAGCATGGCGACGCGCGGGACCTCGTTGGTGAGGTGGCGGGCGATGCTGGCGGTGGAAAGGGCGATATCGCAAAGCTGCTCGGCGGTGGGGTCGGGGATGACGCCGCAATCCGTAAGGAAGAGCGATCCGTCGGACCCCACCTTCTTCTCGTCAAAATCCAGCACCATGAGTGACGAGGCGTGCTGAACGCCAGGCAGACGCGGGATGATTTGGAAAATGGGACGGAGGGCGCTGGAGGCAGTGAGGGTGGCACCGGATACGAGGGCATCCGCCTGGCCGGTGGCGACCATCATGGTGGCGAAGTAGCCATTTTCCTTCATGGCCTCGCCGGCCTCGGCGAGCTTCAGGCCCTTGATGCGACGGAGTTGTTCGAGCTGGATTACAAAGGCGTCGAAATCCTCGCTGCGGGCTGGCTCGATGATACGAATGCCCTGCAAGTTGATATCGAGCTTTGCCGCGGCCTCCTTGATGGCGGCCCGGTCGCCCAGAAGGATGGGCGCGCCCATGCGACGGGTCACCCACTGGCGCGCTGCTTGCAAAATACGCGGATCCGCGCCTTCGGCGAAGACGATGCGTTTAGGGTGGCGCTGAAGTTTCTCGGTGAGTTTGGAGATGAGCGGCATGGCGTGCGATAGGGACGGTGGGCGGCGACAGGAGGGTCGTCAATGCCGGTGGCGAAGTCGGGATACGGATGTGATGCTAACACTTGTAAACTTGTAAGGACGGCGGACGGCTGCGACGGTGCGCGAATCTACATGGGAAAAGCGTTGCGCAACATCGGGGTGGTATCAGGTGTGACCTTGGTCTCGCGCGTGTTCGGGCTGGCGCGTGACACCACGATCACGGCGGTGTTTGGCACGAGCGCACTGGCCTCGGCTTTTTGGACGGCGTTCACCATGCCGAACTTATTCCGCCGCCTGCTGGGCGAGGGGGCTTTGACGGCGGCTTTCGTGCCCACCCTCCAGGAGGAAACACGACGCAACGGCGATGCGGGTGCCTTCGGACTAGTGGGTGAAGTAGCCAACTGGACGCTCGCGCTCACGGCCGGGATCACAACGGCGGCGATGCTATCGTTGGCGGCCTCGGGCACCTGGGGGCCGGCGCTGGTCCGGGCCGGCTGCAACGCGGAGACGGTGGGGCGCTGGGTGCAAGGGGC